>CAZFBP010000371.1:0-1698 GCA_964517255.1 uncultured Chryseobacterium sp. | reverse complement strand
CATCGTGATGGGCGACATGAACGACGGCCCCAACCGCGAGCTCTTCGAGCAGCAGTTCCTCCTGCACAACATCGTCGATGAGCTGCGCGGAGGCTTCGATTGCGAGCCCGCTCTCATGCACCACGCGCTTCCGCACGCCTACATGAGCGATCCCGCGCGCGCCTTCACCACCGATTTCGACGACCCCACGATGAATGGGCAGAAGATCAATGAGCTGCTCGACCATATCCTGGTGAGCGATTACCTGATGAAGCCTCGTTCGCACATCAAGATCCTGCGCGCGCAGGGCAAGGTGGAGCACGCGGCCTACGAGGCACAGGTAACCAACAACGGCAAGACCCGCGACGACCGCCCTTGCGACCACCGGCCGATCAGCACGATGATCGAGTTCAGGTGAGGACCTCCGTGCCCACGCGCACGATTCGCCCTGAGGCGCACACCGCATTCATCCCGAAGAGCGCCCTGCCGCCCACGGTGCGATAGGACGCCAGCGTCCGCAGCGGCTCCTTGCCGCGTTCTCCCGTCTGCTGATCAGTGGTGGTGATCACGCAGCGGCCGCAGGTCTTCACCAGGTCGAACTTCACGCCGCCAATGCTCACCTGCTTCCAGCCATCCTCTTGGAATGCCTCACCACCCGCGATCACGAGGTTCGGACGGAAGCGATCCATGGGCACTGGGCTCTCGAGCCTCGCGTTCAGGTCATCCAACGAGGCTTGCGAGAGGATCATGTAGGGATAGCCATCGCTGAGCGAGTTGATGCCTTCGGCGTACTGGCGATCGAGCTGGCGATGGGAGTCATCGGGCATGTGCACGATCCGGCACTCGCTGCCGAGCATGGCGCTGAACCAATCACTCCACCGCTGATCACCTTCCACGACGCGCACGCGGTCGCTGAAGACGGTTGATTCGATCTCGCGCGTTCCTTCAGTATTCCACGGCAGATCGATGAACCCGCCGGTTCGCGCATCGGTGACTCGAAAGCCTGCTGGCCGCTCCGTGCACCGCAGCAGGGCCATGGCCGGTTGCTCTCGCTGCGTGATGAAACGGCCCTCTCCATCCACCAGCATCCAGCGGCGGTCGTGCTCGAAGCCGCGATCCGTGGTGCGCGCTTCTTCAACCGCGAAGCCGCCGAGCGATTTGACCGGGTAGATGTGGAGGGAGGCGAGCGCGAGGCTCATGGCCGCAGCACGCGCTTGATCACCTCGTCGCCATCGATGCGCATGCGGATCAAATAGGTGCCTGATGCATCTGGCAAGCGTACGCGCACACCATCGGTGAGGCGCTGTGGCGCCACAAGCACCTGCGCTCCGCGAGCGTCGTGAATAGCCACGAGCATGATGCGCTTCGCGCCCTCAGCGGTGATCGTCACCCAGCCATCGCTTGCAGGGTTCGGCGCCACGCGCACCCGATCGCGCGCAGGTGCTTCAATGCCCGCCGGACCCAGGAAGAGCGAATCGGCGGCGACCAGCGACGGCGACCGGTCGCTGGCAGCGAGCATATCGGCGAAGGCCTGGATCTCGGGATGCGATACGCTGAACATCTCCGCGTTCCATGCCGGCGGAACAGGCTGGTACCAAACGCGCGCGAAGGCAAATAGCGCATCGGGCACGCTGGCAACGGGCACATGATAGCGCACCACATCGGCACCCGTGCCTTCATCGCCGAACGTGTCGAGGATGAAGTCTGCATCGCTCGCGG
>CAZFBP010000370.1:0-2731 GCA_964517255.1 uncultured Chryseobacterium sp. | reverse complement strand
ACGACCTGAAGCCGGCCGACTTGAACGAGGGCCTGCGCAGCACCCTCACCGTGCTGGCGCCTGAGTACCGAGGAAAGGTTGAGCTGGCGCTGGAACTGGGCCAGCTGCCCGAGGTGGAGTGCTTCCCTGGCAAGATCAACCAGGTGCTCATGAACGTGATGAACAATGCAGCGCAGGCCACCCTGGCCCGCATGGACGGCCGGCCGCGCGCAGTGACCGTGACTACATCAGCCACCGATCATTCGGCCATCATCCGCATCACCGACACCGGTGTGGGCATGACCGAGGCGATCAAGGCGAGGATCTTCGAGCCCTTCTTCACTACGAAGGCCGTTGGCGAGGGCACGGGCCTGGGACTGGCCATCGTGTACGGCATCATCACCGAGCACGAGGGCAGCATCGAAGTGGAGAGTCAGCCGGGCGTGGGCAGCACATTCATTATCACCCTGCCCCTGCGCCAGACGCGCCAGCAGGAACTAGCCGCTTGATCCGATGACGAACGAACGTATCCGCGTGCTCTTCGTCGATGACGAGGAGAACAACCTGAAGGCCTACCGCGCCACCTTCCGCCGTGAGATGGACGTGCTGCTGGCCGGCTCCGGGGCCGAGGCGCTGGAGCTGCTGGCGCGCGAAGAGGTGCACGTGATCGTCTCCGACCAGCGCATGCCCGGCATGAGCGGCAGCGAGTTCCTCGCCATCGCGCGCCAACGCCATCCCCGCGCCATGCGGCTGCTCCTCACCGGCTACAGCGACCTGGAGGCCGTGGTGCGCGCGGTGAACGAGGGCGGGATCTACGCCTACGCCACCAAGCCCTTGGATGAGAACGACCTGCGCCTGCGCATCCAAGCGGCCTACGAGGTGCAGCAGCTGCGCGGCGAGAAGGACAAGCTGCTCGACCGCTACGGACAGGTCTTCGAGGCCACCGCCGATCCAATCGTGATCGTGGACCAGCGCGGCCAGCTCCTCGACGCCAATGCCGCCTGCGCCATCCTCCTCGGCGTGAGCCGCGAGGAGCTTCGGCAGCGGCGCTTCACCGACTTCCTCGATGACGCGCGCGGCCTGGTGCGCGGCCTTAAGGACCAGCGCTCGGGCAAGGACTTCGTGAACGTGGACCTCACCATCCGCAACGCCAAGGGCGCGGTGATCGACTGCCTGATGACCGCCACCTACCTCGGCGCGCAGGACGGGCACCGCAACGTGTTCCAGGCCATCATCAAGGATGTCTCCGACCGCAAGCAGGAACAGAAGCGCCTGGAGAAGCTCAACGCCGACCTGGACCGCCGCGTGGCCGCGCGAACCGCGCAACTGCTCGAGGCCCTGGAGGACCTCGGCTCCTTCTCCTACTCCGTGGCGCACGACCTGCGCTCGCCCCTGAAGAACATCGCCGCGCTCAGTGAGCTGCTTCGCACAACGGCAGAAGCGGACCCAGCACTGGCCGAGTGCCAGCCCTTCGCGGAGCGCATTGAGCGCGGGGCCGGCCACATGATCCAGCTGGTGGACGATCTGCTGCGCTTCTCGCAGACCAGCACGCGCGCCGTGGAACGCAAGGAGGTGAACCTCCTGGAACTGGCGCATGAGGCCGTGAGCGACGTGGTTCCCGAGGACCGCCGCACGCATGTCTCGTTCGATGTGGATCCTGCCGCGCTGGTCCTGGCCGATGCCCCCATGCTGAAGGTGGTGCTGCACAACCTGCTCTCCAACGCCCTCAAATTCAGCCGTACCAAGGAAGCGCCGGCCATTGTCATTGAGCACCGCCGCGAGGCCGAGCATGACCTGCTCGTGGTCCGTGACAACGGCGTCGGGTTCGACGCGCAGCAGAATGACCAGGCCTTCGGCGTCTTCAAGCGCATGCACCGAACGGAGCAGTTCGAGGGAACGGGCGTGGGCCTGGCCATCGTCCATCGCGTGGTGACCAAGCACGGCGGCGAGGTCTGGGCCGAGAGCGCCGTGGGTCACGGTACCGCGATCCACATCAAACTGCCGCGCATCGCCGATGCCTCGCACGAAACGCCCTTCGCTCGAGTGGCCTGAGTGAAACCCGTGGCCACTCGTCCTCGTTACGGGGCCATCCTATCCGCAAGACCATGAACCGAATGATACCCGCACTCACTTGCCTGCTGATCGCCACGGCGATGAGCACCAGCGTTGCTGCGCAGGCCAAGGGCCGATTCAAGGGGAAGCTGGTGGATAGCCGCGAGCAGGCGGAGGGCTGGTACCTGCCCGTGCACGGCAGCGTGACCATTGATGGCAAGAAGGCCGACGGCTTCGACATGGTGCTCTACAAGGACAATGTGGAGCTCGGCCAGCTGAAAGGCGACAAGAACGGCCGCTTCGAGCTCGAGCTCGACATCGACCAGTTCTACACCCTGCGAATCATCAAGGCCGGCTACCAGGAGAAAATGCTCTACTTCGACACCAAGCTCCCGCCCGACCTGGTGAAGTACCCCGACTACGAGTGCTACGTGAACCTGCAGCGCCCCAATGCGCAGGGCGTGGACCCCTTCTTCACCGACTTCCCCTCGGCGATTGTCCGATGGGATGAAACACAGCAAGGCTTCTACCACAGCGAGCATTACCTCGGTCACATCCAGACCCGTCTCGCGGGCATCGCCAGCGCCACGTTCTGATCCTTCACCTTCTTCCCTCCCGCCTTACAAAACAACCAACCAAGGCGGAGGAACAGCAAGGCGGGCCCGTAAGCCCGCCTTGATCTTTTCCGGCCCTCGCAACC
>CAZFBP010000369.1:0-2747 GCA_964517255.1 uncultured Chryseobacterium sp. | reverse complement strand
GTTGTTGACCTGATCAACAACCGCGCGATGGTGTGGAACGAGGCGGACCAGGGCATGACCTGGAACGAGATCGCCATTCCGGAGGACATGAAGGATACCGTGCAGGAGTGGCGCGACAAGCTGATTGAGGCCGTTGCCGAAAGCGACGACACCTTGATGGAGAAGTACTTCAATGATCCGAACTCCCTCACGGAGGCCGAGATCATGAATGCCATCCGCAAGAGCACGATCAGCATGAGCATCACGCCGATCCTCTGCGGCAGCGCCTTCAAGAACAAGGGCGTGCAGACCATGCTCGACGCGGTGATGGCCTACCTGCCCAGCCCGCTCGACATCGAAGCCGTGATCGGCACCAATCCGGACACCGAAGAAGAGGCCATTCGCAAGCCTGATCCGGACGAGCCCTTCGCGGGCCTCGCCTTCAAGATCGCCACCGACCCCTTCGTGGGCCGCCTGGCCTTCTTCCGCGCGTACAGCGGCGTGCTGGAAGCGGGCAGCTACGTGCTCAACACGCGCAGCGGCAAGAAGGAGCGCATCAGCCGCATCTTCCAGATGCACTCCAACAAGCAGAACCCGGTGGAGCGCATCGAGGCCGGAGACATCGGCGCGGCGGTGGGCTTCAAGGAGATCCGCACCGGCGATACCCTGTGCGCCGAGGACCATCCGATCGTGCTCGAGAGCATGAGCTTCCCCGAGCCGGTGATCGGCATCGCGGTGGAGCCCAAGACCCAGGCCGACCTGGACAAGATGGGTGCTGCCTTGGCGAAGCTCGCCGAGGAGGACCCCACCTTCAAGGTGCACACCGACGAGGACACCGGCCAGACCGTGATCAGCGGCATGGGCGAACTGCACTTGGAGATCCTCGTGGACCGCATGAAGCGCGAGTTCAAGGTGGAATGCAACCAGGGCGCTCCGCAGGTGAAGTACAAAGAGGCCATCACCGGCACGGTGGAGCACCGCGAGCTGTACAAGAAGCAGACGGGCGGCCGAGGCAAGTTCGCCGACATCCACGTGCGCATCGAGCCGCAGACCGATCCCACGAAGACCGGCCTGGAGTTCATCGACGAGATCAAGGGCGGTGCCATCCCGAAGGAATTCGTCGGCCCGGTATCGAAAGGCTTCGATGCCTCGCTGAAGAACGGCGTGCTCGCGGGCTTCCCCATGGAGAGCCTGAAGGTGACGCTCTACGACGGCTCCTTCCACAACGTGGACTCCGATGCCTTGAGCTTCGAGATCTGCGCCAAGGCGGCCTTCCGCACGGCCATCCCCAAGTGCAAGCCGGTGCTGCTGGAGCCAATCATGAAGATCGAGGTCATCACGCCCGAGGAGAACATGGGCGACATCGTCGGCGACCTGAACCGCCGCCGCGGCACCATCCAAGGCATGGAGGACCGCTCCGGCGCCAAGGCGATCAAAGGCACCGTGCCCTTGAGCGAGATGTTCGGCTACGTGACCAGCCTCCGCACCATGAGCTCCGGCCGCGCCAGCAGCACCATGGAGTTCAGCCACTACGTTCCTGCCCCCAACAACATCACCGAGGCCGTGCTGGCCAAGGTGCGTGGTAAAGTTTCAGCCTAACCCGCGAGCCCATGACCCAGAAGATCCGGATCAAGCTCAAGTCCTACGACCATAACCTGGTGGACAAGAGCGCCGAGAAGATCGTGAAGACGGTGAAGACCACCGGCGCCGTGGTGAGCGGTCCGGTGCCCTTGCCCACCCACAAGCGCATGTTCACCGTGCTGCGCAGCCCGCACGTGAACAAGAAGGCCCGCGAGCAATTCCAGCTCTGCAGCTACAAGCGCATGATGGACATCTACAGCAGCAGCAGCAAGACCATTGATGCGCTGATGAAACTGGAGCTCCCCAGCGGCGTGGACGTGGAGATCAAAGTCTGACAGAGAGGGTAGGGCGAGGCATGCCTCGCCTCAACAACAACAAGCCATGAGCGGATTAATCGGAAAGAAGATCGGGATGACCAGCCTGTTCGACGCGGACGGCAGCCTCGTGGCCTGCACCGTGATCGAGGCCGGCCCCAACGTGGTGACCCACGTGAAGACCGCCGAGAAGGACGGCTACCAGGCCGTGCAACTGGCCTATGGCGAGCGCCGCGCCAAGAGCGTGAACGCCGCCGACGCCGGCCATTTCAAGAAAGCCAACACCACCGCTAAAGCCAGGGCCCACGAATTCAAGGAGTTCGAGGCCGAGCTGAAACTGGGCGATACCGTCGGGCTGGACCTCTTCGAGGAAGGCAGCTTCGTGACGGTGACCGGCCAGAGCAAGGGCAAGGGCTTCCAAGGCGTAGTGAAGCGCCACGGATTCAGCGGCGTGGGCGAGGCCACCCACGGCCAGCACGACCGCAGCCGCGCGCCCGGTTCGCTCGGTGGCAGCTCGTACCCCAGCCGCGTGTTCAAGGGCATGCGCATGGCGGGCCGCACTGGCGGTGACAAAGTGACCACCGAGAACCTCAAGGTGGTGAAGATCGACGCGTCCAAGAACCTGTTGCTGCTGCGCGGTACCGTTCCCGGCGCCAAGGGCAGCTACGTGATCATCTGGAAATAGAACGAGTAAGGGCGGGACATGCCCGCCCCAACACGAGACTCCAATGGAACTGGAAATCCACGGCAAGGACGGCAAGTCCACCGGCAAGAAAGCCAAGCTGAGCGACGCGGTCTTCGCGATCGAGCAGCCCAATGACCACGCCATCTGGCTGGACGTGAAGCAGCACCTGGCCAACCGGCGCCAGGGCA
>CAZFBP010000368.1:0-2789 GCA_964517255.1 uncultured Chryseobacterium sp. | reverse complement strand
GCGGAGTTCAAGCACAGCGTGGTGGAGCTGCACCGTGGCATCAAGGTGAGCCGCAATTCGCTGCTGCACCGTTTCGTGAGCGCGCTGTACAGCCGCAAGGACATCGAGCCGGGCCGGGGCAATTTCCGCGTGAAGGGCGATGTGGTGGAGGTCTTCCTGGCCTACGCCGATGAAGGCATCCGCATCCACTTCTGGGGTGATGAGCTGGAGCGCATCGAGCGCTTCGACATCGGAACCACCAAGACCATGGAGACGCTGGAGCAGGTGACCATCTATCCCGCCAACATCTTCGTGACCAGCCGCGAGACGCTGAACGGTGCCATCCACAGCATCCAAGAGGACATGGTGAAGCAGGTCGCCTTCTTCCAGGAGATCGGCAAGCACCTGGAGGCGAAACGACTTGAAGAGCGCGTGAGCCACGACCTGGAGATGATGCGCGAGCTGGGCTATTGCAGCGGCATCGAGAATTACAGCCGCTACTTCGACCGGCGCGACACCGGCCAGCGCCCCTTCTGCCTGATCGACTACTTCCCGGACGATTTCCTGATGGTGATCGACGAGAGCCACGTGACCGTGAGCCAGGTGACCGCCATGTACGGGGGCGACCGCAGCCGCAAGCGCAACCTGGTGGAGTACGGCTTCCGCCTGCCCAGCGCCATGGACAACCGGCCCTTGAAATTCGAGGAGTTCGAGGACATGATGGGCCAGGTGATCTACGTGAGCGCCACGCCCGCCGACTACGAACTGGCCCGGAGCGAAGGCGTGGTGGTGGAGCAAGTGGTGCGGCCCACCGGCCTGCTCGACCCGCCGATCGTGGTGCGCCCCAGCCACAACCAGATCGATGACCTGCTGGACGAGATCCGCCACCGCAGCAAGCGCGATGAGCGCGTGCTGGTGACCACGCTGACCAAGCGCATGGCTGAGGAACTCGATGAATTCCTGAAGAAGAACGGCGTGAAGTGCAAGTACATCCACAGCGATGTGGAGACCTTGGAGCGGATCGAGATCCTGCGCCAACTCCGCTTGGGCATGATCGACGTGCTCGTGGGCGTGAACCTGCTGCGCGAAGGATTGGACCTGCCGGAAGTCTCGCTCGTGGCCGTGCTCGATGCCGACAAGGAGGGCTTCCTGCGCAGCAACCGCTCGCTCACCCAGACCGCTGGGCGCGCGGCACGGAATGTCAATGGCCTCGTGGTCTTCTATGCCGACAAGGTCACCGAGAGCATGCATCGCACAATCGATGAGACCGACCGGCGCCGCGCCAAGCAGATGGCCTACAACGAGGAGCACGGCATCACCCCCACTCCCATCAAGCGCGACCGCGCCGATGTGCTGAAGCAGACCGCTGTGCTGGAGATCCAAGGCCCCACGCCAAAGGCCTACCTGGAGCCGGAGGCGGAACTCAGCCTCGCCGCAGACCCGGTGATGCGCTACATGAGCGTGGAGCAACTGGAGCGGAACGCGGCGATCCTGGAGACCCAGATGCGCAAGGCCGCCAAGGAGCTCGACTTCATGGGCGCGGCGCAATTGCGCGACGAGCTCTTCGCGGTGCGAAGGCTGATCGAGAGCAAGGATCCCGCGCCGCCTGGATCCTGAAGGCTCCATTCGAACGGCCTTCCGAGCAAGGCCGGAATCCTTGCATGTTTTGTTCGTCGAAAGGCAGCCGGTGGCCACCTTACGAACCGTTCATCTCATTTCTTTTGCGCCTCAACCCCTCGCACCAGAACCATGAACCGACGCTACGCTCTCCTACTCCTCACCGCTCTGTGCTCCGCTTCGGGGATCGCCCAGATCTCCTTCGGCGGGCAGCCCTACGGCACCACGCAAAGCAACCTGCCGCAGGCCCCGCTGGTGGCCATGCCCGCTGTGGACGCCCCCGCGCTCATGGCCGAGGATGAGGCCCGCAGCGCCCAAGGCGTCAAAGGCCCCTACCGCTTCGGGTTCAACCACGCCACCGACATCAGCACCGCCAACAGCGGCGTTTGGACCGAACTGGCCAACGGTGACCGCGTGTGGCGCGTGGCCATCGAGTGCCCCGGCGCTTTCAGCATCAACTTCGAGTTCAACGACTACTTCGTGCCCGATGGCGGCCAAGTATTCGTGTACAACGAAACGGACGAGGTGCTGGGCGCCTTCACGGCGGAGAGCAATCCCGGGCACCATCTTCTCGGCGTCACGCAGCTGCAAGGCGACCGCATCACCATTGAGTACGTGGAGCCGTTGGCCGTGCGAGGCGAGGGCTTCCTGCGCATCGGGCAGGTCACGCATGCGTACCGCGACCTGTTCGGCGCCACCAAGGGCCTTGGCACCAGTGGCGCCTGCAACAACAACGTGATCTGCCCCGAAGGCGATCCCTGGCGCGCCCAGATCCGCAGCGTGGCCATGATCACCGTGGGCGGCAGCGGCCTGTGCACCGGCCAGCTCATCAACAACTGCGCGAACAACGGCACGCCGTACTTCCTCACCGCCAACCATTGCCTGGGCGGCAACAACAGCTGGGTCTTCCGCTTCAACTGGAACAGCCCCACCTGTGCCACAACCACCAATGGCCCCACCAACCAGACCGTGAGCGGAAGCACCCTGAAGACGAACAGCGCGGGCAGTGATGTGGCCCTTCTTCAGCTGAACAGCACCCCGCCCGCCAGCTACAACGTGTACTACACCGGCTGGGACAAGAGCGGCACCGCGCCCACGGCCAGCACCTGCATCCACCACCCCGATGGCGACATCAAGAAGATCAGCTTCGACACTGATCCGGCCACGCAGGTGAGCTGGGGCGGCGCCGCCAC
>CAZFBP010000367.1:0-2799 GCA_964517255.1 uncultured Chryseobacterium sp. | reverse complement strand
GCCAACGATGCCAAGCGCGACCGCATCATGCCCATCAACGAGCAGAACACGCTGGCCGAACTGAAGGATGCCTTGCGCTACTACACCCGCACGCTGCGGAAGGACGTCACGTTCGAGTACATCCTGCTGCGCGGCTTCAACGACAGCCTTCAGGATGCGCAGGAACTAGTAAGGTACGCAAGCGACGTGCACGCCAAGGTGAATCTGATCGAGTACAACCCGATCGATGGCGGCGAGTTCGGCCGCACGGGCGCCAAGGATGCCGAGGCCTTTCAGCACTACCTCGACCGCAAAGGCGTCATCGCCCGCATCCGCCGAAGCCGCGGGCGCGACATCGACGCGGCGTGCGGGCAATTGGCCAACAAGAACGCTGCTGTCCTTAAGGTTGGGGGGTGAGCCTTTGGCAGATTGCGGGCAGGAGGTTGAATACGTGAATGTTGGGGCTTAGGCCCAACCCGCAACCTGCTCAAGTCAACCTGTCATTGCGAGGCCCTGCGAAGCAACAAACCCCAGCAATCAGAACCCGAGCCCGATGCGCAGGCCCAGGAAGAAGGCCAGCACGTTCTCGTTCATCTGCACGGAGTCGTAGGTGAATTCGTCCGTGGTCCCATCGCCGTTGAAGAGGTGCGTCTCCTTCACCACGATGTTGTCGCGGTTGCGGAAGGCCAGCCCGCCGTAGAAATCGAGGATCCAATTGTTGCTGTACCCGATGCTCTGGTAGCCCAGCATCAGGCGGATGTCGTTGTAGGTGCGTTCGTCCAGACTGCGCTCCTCGCCGAAGGAGCCGTCCGGGTTCTTGTGCCGGATGTCCTTGCTGTACACCAGGTGCGCGAATTCGGGGTTGAGGTACAGGCCGCTCGGCTCGATGTCGTCCGCGAAGTAGAAGCGCGCGCCGATGTGGTAGCTCGGGTTCGCGATGATGTCCGTGCCCGCGCCGAAGTCATCGGCATCATCGCCCACGAATGACATGGCCAGGTAATTCCGAAGGGTCACCCCAAGGCCCACCTCCAGGCTCAGTTTCGGGGTGAGCGCGCGCTCGTAATACAGCGGGATCTCGCCGCGGAAGAAGATCAGCGGATTGATCTTGATGATGTTCTTGATGCAATCGACCGTGTCGAATTGCTGGGCCAGCTGTTCCTTGTAGAGCACCACCTTGGTCTTCGGCTTGCCCTTCTTGGGCGTGTCCTGCGCGCTGGCCGATGCGGCAAGGGCCAGGGCCAGGGCGAGGATCAGATGGCGGGCGGTCGTCATGGGCTCGTGGTGGGCAAGGTAGATGCGGAACAGCCACACCTCTTCGGACGTTCACCGCCCCTCGTGGTTGTCCGCATGCCGCGCGGCTAGTCTCCATCTTTACCGCCGATGCCCACCATCCAGGAAGTGCAACGGCCCATCGCCGAGGAGCTCAAGGCCTTCGAGCCGCGCTTCCGCGAGGCCATGCGCAGCCGCGCCGCCCTCCTCGACCGCATCATGCACTACATCGTGAAGCGCAAGGGCAAGCAGATGCGGCCCATGTTCACCCTGCTCAGCGCCCGCCTCTTCGGCCCCGTGAACGACAGCGCCTTCACCGCCGCCAGCCTCATCGAGCTGCTCCATACCGCCACCCTGGTGCACGACGATGTGGTGGACGACAGCAGCATGCGGCGCGGCTTCTTCAGCATCAATGCGCTGTGGAAGAACAAGATCGCCGTGCTCGTGGGCGATTACCTCCTCAGCCGAGGACTGTTGCTCGCCGTGGACAAGGGCGAGTTCGAGCTGCTGCGCATCGTGAGCCGCGCCGTGCGCGAGATGAGCGAGGGCGAGCTGCTCCAGCTCGAGAAGACGCGCGGCCTCAACTTCAGCGAGGAGGTCTATTTCGACATCATCCGCCAGAAGACCGCCAGCCTCATCGCCGCCTGCTGCGCCAGCGGGGCCAGCGCCGCCGGACAGGATGCCGATGCCGTGGAGCGCATGCGCCTCTTCGGCGAGCATGTGGGCATCGCCTTCCAGATCAAGGACGACCTCTTCGACTACGGCGCCGGCGCCGATACCGGCAAGCCCACCGGCCTCGACATCAAGGAGAAGAAGCTCACCCTGCCGCTGATCAACGCATTGCAACAGGTGCCCAAGAGCGACCGCCGCTGGATGGTGGACGTGGTGAAGAACCACAACGAGGACAGCAAGGCCGTGGCCCGACTGGTGGCGCGCGTGGCCGAGGCAGGCGGCATCGCGCACGCCACGCGCCGCATGCTCGAGCACCGCGATCGCGCCATCGAATTGCTCCTCGCCTTCCCGCGCAACGACGCGCGCGACGCGCTCGAAGGGCTCGTGCAGCTCACGGTGGAACGAACCAAGTGACATGACCACATCGATGGGAACCTCGATCCTCAAACAGGCGATGCCCTGGGCCGGGTGCCTGGCCTTCTTCCTCCTCGCCGCGTGCGGCGGCGGCGCCGACAAGGCCGCCAGTACCGTTCCGCCCGACGCCACCAAGGCCGCTGCACCGCTCAACGGCCACATGGTGAAGCAGCTCCCCGACGGCGGCCGCATTGAGGGGAGCATGGTAAATGGCAAGCGCGACGGAACCTGGTTCTCCTATTACAAGCACGGCGGACCGCGCAGCCGCATCACTTACGTGGATGGTTTGGAGGAAGGCCAGACCGAGGTCTTCCACGAGAGCGGCCTCACCTACTATGTGGGCCAGTACCACTTGGGGCGTAATGCCGGCACCTGGATCTTCTACGACGAGCAGGGCAACGAGGTGAACCGCGCGGAGTACGACAGCCTGGGCGTGCTGCTGAGGCAGGCTCCCAAGTGAGGTTG
>CAZFBP010000366.1:0-2805 GCA_964517255.1 uncultured Chryseobacterium sp. | reverse complement strand
TGACCCAGAATGATCGCTCCGCTCTTTCTTATTCGGTCAACGATCACCGCATCCTCAGGAGCAACGAAGTCCTTGAGCATCTTGAAATTCGTGTTGCTCTTCTTCCCCTTGATCCAGAATTGCTCCTTGATGGTGATCGGGACTCCGTGCAACGGCCCCCTGAATCTGCCCTCTTCCGCCTCCTTATCGCACAAGGCGGCTTCCTGCAACGCTTCCGCCTCGAACACGGAGATGAGGGCATTCAGTTTGTCATTGGTCTTCCTGATCCGTTCCAGATGCGCGCTCACAATGGCGGTGCTCGTGGCCTTGCCATCACGAATAAGACCGGCCAATTCAGTTGCTGATTTGTAGATGTACTGGTTCATGTGCAGTTGGATTGATGCTGCGCCAGGCGCCGTACCAGCGCGCCGCGCAGCGGTTTCGGGTGTTGAGTCGCCGGGGTCGGGATCCCGAGCCTGTCCGCCAGCACCATTGTCCGTGAATTGCCGTCTCCATTCGCGCTGTCCATGCACTTACGCAGAACCGTGTTGTCGGTCCGGCTCTCCGTCTCTGCGTTTCGTTCCCACAGCCACGAATAACCTGCCGCCCACCTTGCTCTCTTTTACCGGCAAGTACTCTTGATGGAAATCATCGGTTCTCGCTTCCAGCGCCTGCCAGATTCTGCGATCAAGGTCGGCCTTCGCTACTTTCTCAACCAACCAGGTGCTGAAACCTCTTCGTTCAGCGAATACGTCAACGATGACTATTTTGCCGTCTTGATTGAGCAGGCCGATCAAATTGTCCAATACCACTTCCCATTCCGGAATTACCGATAAACCAAGAACGCAGAGCACCCTGTCAAAACGCAATTTCCTGTTGATGTGTCCTTCAATGGAAGTCAGGGTCAATTCTCGGGCATCCGCTTGAAACAAGACGATGTTGGTCCAGGAGTTCCTTTCGATCAAGTCCTGTCCTTTCCTGAGCATGCCACTGGAATGGTCCGTGCCGTACAAATTGATTCGGGCGTTGCTGGCTATTATGTGTTTGAAGTTGGCGCCCGTCCCACACGCAATGTCGATGACCGTTTGATCGTCTTGGAGGTCCAACAATTCAATGGCTCTTTTCCGACTGCTGAAGTATAGATTCTCCAAGGAGTTGTCGTAGAATTTCGAGAAGAAGTCGTACCATTCCATATCGCCTTCTATTGGTCATGGATGTTCTTGAAGCTCACCGCCAGCGAATTGGTCGTGCGCGTGGTTGGGGCAATCTCGGAGCGTGGGCGTCGCGCTATTCCGACAATGGGGCACGCAAGGCCTGAATCAGGTCGGTAAGCCCGGGCCGTGATGCGGGGAGCGGTCCTTGTGGACATTGCGTTGCTCGGAGGGGTGCTATTCCCCAGGCCTTGCTGGAGCCATGCGCCAGCAAGGGGCTGAATATAGGGGGGCGCCCCCAACTCCGCCAGCGCCTCACCGCTAGCTTCGCGGCCGTGCGCGCTTACGCGCCGCCGATCATGAGCGCCGAGCGCCTCGCCCAACTGCGCGCCCTGCTGGCCGATGAGCCCGGCGATGCCTTCCTGCGTTACGCGATCGCGCTGGAGCTGAAGCGCGTGGGCCACATGGAAGAGGCCGTGGCCGACCTGGAAGCGCTGCTGCGCGACCATCCGGCGCACATCCCCAGCTATTACCAGATGGCCGTGATGCTGGCCGACCTGGGCCGTTTGTCCGATGCGGCGGCAGCATGTGATGCGGGCATGCTGCGCAGCACGGTGGCCGGCGACCAGAAGGCCCGCGCCGAGCTGCACGCCTTGAAGGGGAGCATCGAGGACCACGAATGAGGCGCCTGTTCCGCTGGCTCTTGCGCGGCGTGGTGGCGTGGGCGTGCACCGTGGCGCTGGTGTCGCTGCTGCTGCACCCTTACTGGGCCGTGACACGCACCAGCGGGAGCCGCGTGCTGGTGGTGGAAGGCTGGATGCACGATGCGGGCATGCGCGAGGCCGCCGGGCTCGTCGCGCGGCAGGGCTACGAGCGCGTGGTGGTGACGGGAAGCGCACGGCCCTTCGCCTACTACCTCCGCCAGGGCGATACGCTCACGCTGCGCTTCGCGGAGGCGCGCATGGGCGATTTGGAGCTGCGCTGGGCCGGATTGCCCGGTGAGCGCCTGCAGCTGCTCGCGGACAGCACCCTGCTGCTGGATGCGCGCATCGGCGAAGGCAGCGAGCGGAAGACCGTGCAGCTGCCCGCGACGATGGCGCTGCGCCTCACCGTGCCCTTCGATGGCGCCACGCCATCACCGCACGCGGCGGTGCACATCGCCGGGCTTCGCATCAACGGACGCAACGCGCACGACGCCATCACGCAGGTGGAACTCACCCACGCCGACGGCACGCGCGAAAGGGGCGCGCCCACCTTCGCGCACTACGGTGAGCAATTGCTGGTGGGCCAGGGCGTGGCGCGCGAACGCATCGTGGTGCTGCCCACCTGGCGCGTGGAGCGCAGCAAGACCTACAGCGCCGGACGCGATGTGGCCGCATGGGCGCGCGCGCAGCGCATCGCGGCGTACGACGTGGCCACGCTCGCCGTGCACGCGCGCCGCACCTGGCGCATGCACCGCATCGCACGGGGCAACGACGCGGTGGGCATCGTGGCGCTGCGCGACCCGTGGTGCCAGCGCTGGAGCTGGTGGGGCAATTACTACGGCTGGTACCAGGTCTTGAAGGAGACCCTGGCGCTGCCCCTGCCCTGGCTGGTGGACCGCGCCAACGACGACGACGAGCCTAGCGCACCAGCGCCTCGGTGACCACCGCGCCGCTGCACGCATCGGGCAGCG
>CAZFBP010000365.1:1683-2816 GCA_964517255.1 uncultured Chryseobacterium sp. | reverse complement strand
CGCACCTTCGTGCCCCTTTTCCCCATGCCCCATGCCTGCCCTTGCCCCCCTGCGCCCCGGCGACACCATCGCCATCGTGCCCACCGCGCGCGCCATCGTTCCCGAAGAGTTGCTTGAGGGCATCCGCCTCGCGGAGAGCTGGGGGCTGCGCGTGAAGCTGGGCTCGTGCATCGGCAGGAAGCATTACCAGCAGGCGGGCACCGCGCGTCAGCGCGCGGCCGACCTGCAAGCGGCCTTCGAGGACCCGAAGGTGAAGGCGGTGTGGTGCGCGCGCGGCGGCTACGGCACCGTTCACCTGCTCGATCACCTGGAGCCGGAAGTGATCACCAGCAACCCGAAATGGGTGGTGGGCTTCAGCGATGTCACCGTGCTGCACAACACGCTGCACCGGCTGGGCGTGCCATCGCTTCACGCGCAGATGCCCTTCAACATCGATTCGAAGACCATGGACGCGAAGGAGTCGCTTCGACGTGCCTTGTTCGGTGAGCACCTCGACATCAGCATGCGGCACCCGGAGCAAGCGCCGCCAGCGAGGAGCGGTGCCGGTGAGGGTGTGCTGGTCGGCGGCAACCTCTCGCTGCTCTATGCGCTGCGCGGAACACCTTTCGACATCGACCCGGCCGGCAAGATCCTCTTCCTCGAAGACCTCGATGAGCTGCTGTACCATGTGGATCGCATGGTGATGAACCTGAAGCTCAGCGGCTGGTTCAACAAGCTCGCGGGCCTCATCGTGGGCGGCATGACGGACATGCGCGACAAGGACCCTGCGGATCCCTTCGGCAAGACGGCGGAGCAGATCATCGCCGATGCCGTGGGCGAGACGCCCTATCCGGTGTGCTACGGCTTCCCCGCCGGCCACATCGCGGATAACCGCGCGCTGGTGATGGGCCAAATGGCGAAGCTCAGCGTCACCGCCACGGGTGCAACACTGAGCTTCGAAGGAGGATCGTCAGTATAGCGAGGCGTTCTCTGCGTCTCCGCGCCTCTGCGGCTTCTTAATTCCGCTCGAACTTGTTATAGCCCGCAGGGATCTCGAACAGCGCCGCCTTCTGGGCGCCCTTGGTCACCTTCTGCACCTCGAGGCGTTCTCTGCGTCTCCGCGCCTCTGCGGCTTCTTAATTCCGCTCGAACTT
>CAZFBP010000365.1:0-1583 GCA_964517255.1 uncultured Chryseobacterium sp. | reverse complement strand
GTTATAGCCCGCAGGGATCTCGAAAAGCGCCGCCTTCTGGGCGCCCTTGGTCACCTTCTGCACTTCGAGGCGGCTCACCTCGGCGCCGTCCATCTTCTGCTCGATGCCCAGCAAGGGGAAGGCGCCGGAGCTGTCCTTCACCTCCAGGAAGAAGAGGGCGCTCTCATCCTTGCGGTTCAGCGTCTCCAGCAGCGGGCGGAAGAAGTTGAACTCGTCGGCGGCCACCCAGTAGGTGATCTGGCGATCCTCCGTGGCGCCCTTCACGATCCACTTCTCACACTTGTAGCCGGCGATGTCCTTCATCTCGTTGGTCTTCTGCACCACCACCTGCACATCCTTCGGTAGGCGGGTGTTGGGCACATCCATGTACAGCTTGCGCTCCGGGCTGAGGGCGGTTACGGTCTTGTCGCGGGTATCCACCAGCATGATGCCCTGCACCTCGCCGCGCGAGCTCACCTCCTCGATGCGCACGAAATCGCCCTTCACGTAGTAACGGTAGGCGGTTACCACCGGACCAGTGGTCTTGGTGAACTCGATCACTCCCTCGAAGCCCTGGGCCAGGCCGGAGCCGATGCCCATGAAAGAGAGGAGGATGGTGGCGGTAAGCGTTCGGAAGAGGCGCATGGCGGTTCGGTTTTCCGGCTGAAGAAGTGGCTCGGCCGATGGGATCGCGGTTCGGGTTTGGGCGAGGGTTCCCCAATTTTAGGGCCTTCAACGGGGTGGTTGTTTCATGGTTACGCCCCGTTCTTTCCACAGATGGCCGAGCACAACCGCACTGGTGCCGAGGGTGAGCAATTGGCTTGCCGCTTCCTGGAGGCCGCCGGCTTCGAGGTGCTGGAGCGCAACTGGAAGCACGGCAAGCTGGAGATCGACATCGTGGCCCGGCACGAGCGCTTCATCGTGTTCGTGGAGGTGAAGACCCGCAGCAGCAACCAGCACGGCGAGCCCGAAGAGGCGGTGAAGAAGGGCAAGCGCTCCAAGCTGATCAAAGCAGCCAATGCCTACATACAGCTCACCGGTACCGACCTTGCGGCCCGCTTCGACATCGTGAGCGTGATCATGCACCCCTCGGGGAAGCCCTACATCCATCACATCCCCGACGCATTCTATCCCACCGTGCATGACAAACCGTTCTAACCGACCTCAGGGCCGAGGGCAGCAGCGCAGCGCGCCAGAACCCGGGAAGGGGGGTGCCCGCAAACCCGCTTCAGGCAAACCCTCAAAGGCAAGGCCCGGACGGCACAAGCCGGAGGAGCGGACCGAGGGCGCGCCGCACTCCAAGCGGTATGGCAAACGTCCGCCGAAAGCCGTGCGCGAAGGCGGAAGCGTGGAACGCAGACCGCCTGAAGGCAACCGGAGCGCCGGCGCGCCGCGCTATGCAGCCGGTGGCGATCGCGGCTCCCGTGCGCACAGCACCGAAGGCGGAGAACGCCGTTCGCCCTACAAGAAGCCTTGGGCCGGCAAGAGCGGCCCCAAGCGGGGCTTTGGCGGCTACCGTGGCAAACCGAGGCCCGAGCCGCGCGGCGAGGACGATGGCCGCATCCGCCTGAACCGCTACCTGAGCATGAGCGGAGTGGCCAGCC
>CAZFBP010000364.1:0-2836 GCA_964517255.1 uncultured Chryseobacterium sp. | reverse complement strand
TCTCGGCGATGTCCACGAGCACTAGGCTGGCAGAGCCCATCTCACTGAGCTGTCGCACCAATTCGCTGCCGATGCTGCCCGCCGCGCCGGTGACCAGCACGCGCTTATTCGCGATGAGGCCGCGCACTTCCCCTTGCTCCAATTGGATCACCGGCCGGCCCAGGAGGTCCTCGATGCGCACCTCCTGGATCTGCCCGGCGCTCAGTTGGCCGTTGATCCAATCGCTCACGGGCGGGATGGTGAGCACACGCACCTTGGCGGCGATGCACGCATCCACCACCTGACGGCGCTTTTCGGCGTCGGGCCTGCCGATGGCGATGATCACCTGGTCGATGCCGCTGGCCAGCAGATCAGGCAGTCTGGACGTGTGGTGGATGGTGACGCCTTCGAGCCGCTTGCCCGCCTTGCGCGCATCGTCGTCGATGAAGGCGGCCACCTCGAAGCGCGCGCTGCCCTCTCGCTCCAAGGTGCGCTTGGTGATGAGCCCCGCTTCGCCCGCTCCGTGGATGATCACGCGCACGCGCTCCTTGCCCGCGCCACGGCTGCGCAGGTGCAGCAGCTTGAAGGCGATGCGCGCCGAGATCACCAGCATGGCGGTGGCCATGAAGTCGATGATGATCACCGCGCGCGGCAGGAAGTAGGCGCCATCGAAGAAGAGGTAGCGCAACGCGCTGACGACGGCGAAGGCCGCCGTGCCAGCGAGCACGGTGAGGAAGAGGCGGCGCGCATCCTCGGTGCTGGTGTGCCGCACCATGATGCGCGGGATGCCCGCGAGGAGGAAGCTCGCGCCACGGATGAGCAGGAAGACGGGCAGCACGGGCAGCAACAGGTCCACTTCGTGCGGCGGCACGTGGAAGTTGAAGCGGAGCAGGTAAGCCGAGGCCAGCGCCGCCGAGCAGAGCACCAGGTCGATCAAGAGGATGCCCCAGCGCGGGAAAAGGCGGCCGGCCATGCGGGCCAAGATAGCCGCGTGCCGTGCGCCGCAGCGCTCACGGGCGCACGCCTACTTTCGCGCCATGGCGGAGCGCGTGCTCATCACCGGCGGCGCCGGATTCATCGGATCGGCTGTGGCGGCTCGTCTCGCGGCCATCGGAAAGGAAGTCTGGGTGCTCGATGACCTGAGCTTCGGCGTGCGCGCCCTGGCGCCAGTCCCCGACGAGCGTTTCCTCCAACTCGACATTCGCGACCGCGCCGCCGTGCGCGAGGCGGTCGCGCGGATCGGGCCGGTACAGGTGCTGCACCTGGCCGCCATCCACTTCATCCCGTACTGCAACGCGCATCCGGTGGAGGCCGCTGACATCAACATCAACGGCACCATCAGCGTGCTCGACGCCTGCGCCGTCGCCTCGTCGGTGCGGCAGGTCTTCGTGGCCAGCACGGCGGCCGTGTACCCCATCGCCGATGGCGCCATGAGCGAGGAGCATCCCATCGGCCCGCTCGATGTGTACGGCACCACCAAACTGGCCACCGAGCGCATCGCCTCCGAATTCGCGCTGCGCACGGGCATCGCCGCCCTCATCGGCCGCTTCTTCAACGCCTTCGGCCCCAACGAGACCAACCCGCACCTGATCCCTGAGATCCAGCGCCAGGTGCGCGGCGGCGCCCGCGTGCTGCGCCTGGGCAACCTGGAGCCCAGGCGCGACTTCATCCACACCAGCGACATGGCCAGCGCCATGGAGGCGCTGCTCGGCGCCAACCTGCGCGGCTGCCAGGTGTTCAACATCGGCCGCGGCATCGAGTACAGCGTGCGCGAGGTGGTGCAGGCCTTCGAGCGGCAGCTGGGCGAGCCGCTTCGCATCGAGGTGGAGGAGAAGCGCGTGCGGAAGGTGGAGCGCATGCACCTGCTCGCTGACGTGGGCAAACTGAAGCGCGCCACCGGCTGGGAACCGCGCTGGAGCATCGACGAGGGCGTGGCCACATTGCTCAACGAGCCGCTGCTGGCCTGGAAAGGCGAGCACGCCTGACGCTCCGCATGCCCGACCGCGAGTTGCGCATCGCCCTTTGCACCGACGGCGTGTTCCCCCATGCCATGGGCGGCATGCAGCGCCACTCGCGGCTGCTCGCCGAGCATCTCGCGGCCGTCGAAGGCGTCCATCTCATCGTCATCCATCCGCACGCGCCGGGCATCTTCGATCCCGGCCTGGGCATCGAGGAGGCCGCCATCGCGCCGATCGATCAGCATCGCTTCTACCTGAAGGAGCTCTGGCGCTACAGCGCGCGCGTGGCGCACGAACTGGATCGCCTGCGTCCCGATGCGATCCTCTCGCAGGGCTTCTGCGTGTGGAAGGGCATCGACCGATTCACGCCGCGCTTGGTCATGCTGCCGCACGGATTGGAGATGTTCCAAGGGCTCACCGCGAAGGACCGTTTCATCGGCTGGCCCTTCCGCTGGCTCGTGCGCCGCATCGCCCGCGGCTCGGCGCGCGTGGTCTCCTTGGGCGGACGGCTCACGCCCATGCTGGAGTCCATCACGCATGGCAGCGGCGCGCGCGTGCAAGTGCTGCCCAATGCGGTGTCCTTGCCGGACTCAGCGCCGCCGTATCCCGCCGATGGCGACACGCTTCGCCTTCTTTTCGTGGGGCGATTCGCATTCAACAAGGGCATCGACCTGTTGCTGCGCGCGGCTTCGCGGCTGCATGCGGAGGGAAACGGTGTGCGTCTCGTGCTGGCCGGTGATGGGCCGGAGCGCGCGCGCTTGGAACGCGAGGGCCTTCCGCCGAACGTGGAGCTGGCCGGCCAGGTGGACGATGCGCGGCTCGAAGCGCTCTACGCCGGTTGCCACGCGCTGGTGCTGCCCACGCGCTTCGAGGGCATGCCCACCGTGGTGCTGGAGGCC
>CAZFBP010000363.1:0-2857 GCA_964517255.1 uncultured Chryseobacterium sp. | reverse complement strand
GCCGGTCGTTGATCTGGAACTCCGCCGCATCGTCGCTCAGGTCGTAGATGCGCTGGAGCACCAGCACCTTCAGGAGCATCACGCGGTCGTATGCCGGGCGCCCGCCCTTGCTCGGATCGTGCGCGGGGAAGGCCTTCTCCACCACCGGACGGAACGCCTCCCAATCAATCATGCGCGCCAGGCGAGGCAGCAAGTCGTTGAGCGTATTGAGCTTGGCCAGTGCGTCCTGCTCGTCGAACAGGCCTTTGTGCGGTTGGTGCTTCATGGCTTCAAATAGATCCCCCGCGCGCGGCCTTGTCAAGATCGCGCAGCAGGAAGTTGCTCACAGGTTATTAGAGGTGCCCTTTATTCGTCGAGTTGCTATTCACATTGTCGAAATAAGCCGGCGCGTTGGATTGCGTCCACAAGCTGTTCGCGTTGGTATGGCCAGCAAGAAAGATCCGCCTGCCCGGTTCTTCCTGAATGGCAATAGCATGCCCTTCGCTGGTGCTTGTTCCCACTTGTCCGCCATAGTAAACGGTCCATGATAGGAGATGCGCTGCAGTGAAGCGCGTCATGAAGGCCACGTGTTGCCAGAGAGCGCCAGGTTCAACCCTGGATTTGCAGGGAACTGGATCAGGGTGGAAGAGGTCAAGCCTGCCATGTACACGTTATTGTCCTTATCACTACGGAGATCCAAGGCAGTTTCACTCCCGTCATCGCCTATGTAAGTGCTCCAGCACAAACCCACTTCCTCGTACGGCCCACCGCCCATGGCCTGCGGCCCCGCTAGAAATACCAGTGGTTTGGTGGGATCGTAACCATCGGTGACCAGATTTACCAGGCCGCTATTGCCAATGGGCTGGTAGTCCACCGTCCAAGGCAGGGGAAGTATGGTGTTGCTCTGGTCGAACTGGTAGGCCACGGGTTGCGGCAGGCTGATCCACTTGTCCGCCAGCAGCAGGTGCAGCCAGCCATCGAAGTCCTCGATGATCTGGTTCTGCCCGGTGAAGTCTAGTGTGATGACATCCGGGTCCCCGCCGGGCCATACCACGAACATGATCTTCTGCCCCAGCGCGCCGCTGAAGACCCACAGGTCGATGTTGGGGTAGATGCCCGGATACACGATACGGTTGTAGCTGTGCACGTTGGTGATGCCATTGGGCCCGCAATGCGGCAGATAGAAGTGCTTCTCCTGGATCCTCTGCGATGAACTGATCGCATCGGGCAGCATGGAGGTCTCGCCCACGAGTTGCATGTCCAGGCGGCGCAGGGTGTCGGTTCCGCCTGCGGTTGTATCGAGGGTGTTCAGCACGAAGCTCATGGTTGCATCGCGCCGGATGAAGGTGCGCGGGAAGCCGCCTTCGGTGACGAACTGCACATCCGTTTAGAGGATGCCATTGGTGTTGAGCACCCAGCCGGGATTCGCGATCAGGCCGTAATTATCCTTCACGAAATCGTTGCCGGGAACAGGCGGAAACTCTGGTGTGGGCTGTGCGATGGCTTCAGCACTAACGAGAAGAGCGAAGAGGGATGCGCGGAAGTGTTTCATGTCCATAAGGTTTTGAGTTGCTAGCATGGACACCCAAATGTATGCGGCGGGACCGATGGTCATGCATGCACGGACATCCCGTATGCATTGTATACCGCCGATAGTAAGGATGCTTTGTGAAGGGCTACGCTGTTCCAGATAGAACGAAACAATGCCCAGGAAGGTCGTTCGCCTGGAGCAGTCTCCGCGCCCCCGCGTCCTCCGCGTGAACGCATTCCTCCCTCCCTCACCCCTTCACCGGCACCCTCACCGCCGAGAACGCCCGTTGCTGCACGCTGTAGCTGTGCCCCTTGCTGATGATGTGCACCTTCATGCCCTCGATGCTGAAGGGCTCGCCTTCTTCCACATCGGCATAGTCGCTGTAGGTGATCTCGTGGCCATCGAAGATCATCACCTGCCCGCTGCCGATGGTCTCGAGCATGTCGGCGTCGGTGATCACCACGCCGGTGTCCTCGCCGAGGCCGATGCCGATGGCCGCAGGGTTCGCAGCCACCGCTTGCGACAGACGACTGAAGCGCCCGCGCTCCACGAAATGGCTATCGATGATCACGTCATAGATGAGCGCCGCGCCGGTGGTGAGCTTCACGCCGCCCTTCACAAGACCCGATGCGCTGTGGCCCTGGTAGATCATGGTGCTGCTCATGCACATGGCGCCCGCGCTGGTGCCCGCGATCACGAAGCCCGCCTCCTCCTCGTAGCGGCGCTTCATCAATTGCAGGAAGGCCGTTCCGCCGAAGATGGTGGTGAGCCGCAGCTGGTTCCCGCCGCTCATCATCACGCCATCGCACTTCGAGAGGCGCTTGATCATGTCCATCTTCACCTGGCTGCGGTCGCGGATGTCGAGCACATCCACGTTGGTGACGCCCAGCTTGCCGAAGGCCTCTATGTAGTTGGCGCCGACCTCTTCCGGGATGCTGCTCGCGCTGGTGATCACCGCGATGCGCGCCGAGGTGCCGCCCATCTCGTCCACCACGCGGCGGAGGATGCCCTCTTCGATGAAGTTGTGGGAGAAGACCTTGGTGTTGTGCCCCGCTTCGGGCTCCTTGCCCTTGTCCTCGTTGCCGCCGATGGCGATGAGCTTGCCTTTGGGTGTCATTCGTTGCGTTTACCCCCGCCCCCGGCAGCCAAAGTAAAGAATGCGCCGCTCCACGTAATCCCTGTGTTGCCGAAGTATGAACAGGGCACCTCGCTATATTGCTCCGGCTCGCTGGTGGGTCGTGGCTTACCCCAACCGCCAACCTGCAACCCTCAACAACGGCCAACCTTACCCTCATGCGCATCCTCGAACTCAAGGCCATGCGTGGCCCCAATTACTGGTCGGTCCGT
>CAZFBP010000362.1:0-2870 GCA_964517255.1 uncultured Chryseobacterium sp. | reverse complement strand
GCTCGGCGCCACGCAGGCCCACCTGCACGGCCAGGGCGCATGCACCAAGAAATGCCTCAGCCGCTCCACCGTGGTTGTGGGCGTGGGCATGCTCTCCTTCTTCGGCGATGCGGGCCGCAACCACGACGACTAAGGCCATCCAAGAGGAGAAAGCGAGTGGATGGAAGGGATTTGAGCCTTCTATCTTTGAACGGCGCATGTCACCCAAGGCGATCAAACCGGACATTGAAGGATATGCGTTCTACTTCTTCAGCAACGAGAACAACGAGCCGATGCATGTGCATTTAAAGAAGGGTGATGGCATGGTGAAGTTCTGGCTGGAACCGGTGAGGCTAGCCGATGAGAACGGCCGCATGAAAGTGCAGGAGGTCAGGCGCGCAGAAGAGTTGGTGAAAGAGAATATTACGCGCATCGAAAGAGCGTGGAACTCACATTTCGACCTATGAGCAACCGCAAGCCCATCATTCAGGACCCCGTGAGTGCCATGATCCGTGAGCATGGCGTGCGCATCACCGCCGTGCATGCCATCAAGGATGCGAACCTGTTGCTTGTCATGCTGAACAACGGCCGTCTGGAATTCTCCTTGGATGGCTTCAAGCGGCTGGCCAAAGCCAGCGAAGCCCAATTGAGCAAGTACGAATTGCTGCCAGATGGCGCTGGGGTGCAATGGCCAATCTTGGACGAACACCTGAGCCTTCGCGGCTTCCTGCTCACTGCCATGCGCGAACTGGTGCATCGACCGCGACCCTTGCGCTCCACCGCTCGCCGAAGACTCCCGGCCTAGCGCCACCAACCATTGAACAGGGCCTTGCACGAATGAGGTGGCAGGGCTGCGAGGGTCAGTCTTTTTTCCCTGCGCCGCTCCCGCGTTCGTCGATTCGGCTCCGTATTCAGCCGGTGAAGGACCCGCGCTGCACGAATCCCCTCCCCTGTTCCACCGCGCCGGTTACATTCGTCCTTCCATGAAGCACGCAACCGTCCTTTCCCTGCTCCTGCTCGGCGCCACGCAGGCCCACCTGCACGGCCAGGGCGCATGCACCAAGAAATGCATGAGCCGCTCCACCGTGGGCGTGGGCGCGGGCATGCTCTCCTTCTTCGGCGATGCGGGCCGCAACCACGATGGCTACAGTCCGCTGCTCACGCGCGCGGCGTGGAACCTGAGCGGCTCGGTGCCGCTGCTGAAGGGCGTCGAGGGCGGCCTCTTCTTCCTGCACGGCCGCGTGGGCATCGACGAGCGCGGCGTGGAGCGCAACCTGAGCCTGCAGAGCCGCGTGAACGCCTTCGGCGTGGAGCTGCGCTACGATTTCGAGCATGTCCTGAAGCACGAGCGCGCGCTCACCCCCTGGCTCTCGGTGGGCATCGCGGGCCTGGGCTACAAGACCATGGCCGATCGGATGGACGCGCACGGCCGCGTTTACCATTACTGGAGCGATGGCACCATCCGCGACCGCGCCGAGAACGCCGAGGACGCCGCAGGGGCCGGCCTGATGCGCCGCGACAACGACTACGAGACCGATGTGCGCGCGCAGAACGCCGATGGCTTCGGCAACTATCCGGTCTTGGTCGCCGCGGTTCCGCTGGGTGCGGGCGTGGCCCTGCGCGTGGTGGACGGCGTGGAGCTGCGCCTGGGCGCCACCGCGCTGTTCTGCCTCACCGATTACGTGGACGGCATCACCGAGGCGAGCGTGGGCAACCGCGCGGGCGATGCGCGCAACGACCGCATCCTCTTCAGCCATTTCGCGCTGGCCTATGCCCTGAAGCCGAAGAGCGCGCGTCCCCCGGCCATGAAATGGGAAGGCATGCCCGCGCCGGAGATGGATGCCATGGTGCAGGCCGACGACGACGGGGATGGCGTGAAGAACCTGTCGGATGCCTGTCCGGGCACACCCGCCGGTGCGGCTGTTGATGCGCGCGGCTGCCCCACCGATACCGATGCCGATGGCGTGGCCGACCACTTGGACCAGCAGCCGCAATCGCCCGCGAACTCCGTGGTGGATGCGCAAGGCGTGGCCATCAGCGATGAGGCCCTGGCCGAACGCTGGAAGCTCTGGAACGACAGCACCGGCATTGCCGTGAGCTCATCGGTGGTCAGCTCCTCCACCGCGAGCGATGCGAAGCTGCGCGCCCTCAGCACCGGCTTCGGTGCGGAGCAGGCGGGTTACCGCATGCTGCTCGGTTCGTACAGCGGCGAGGTGCCCGCTGCAGTTGCCCGGCGCATGGAAGCGCTGGGGAATGTTGACCGCGTGGAGAGTCCGGAAGGCGTGGGCTTCCTCTGGGGCGCCATTCCGGAGCGCGCGCTGGCCGAGCAGGCGAGAGCAGAGCTGGTGAAGCGCGGCTTCGCGCAAGCGGCCATCACAGGCAGCATCGAAGGCCGATTGGTGCCGGCCGAGGAAGTGGAGCAACTGATCGGGAAGTAGGGCGCGCACGAACATGTAGTACTCCCCAAAAACTGGACAGTTAGCTAAGGCGGCTAACCTTGTCCAAGATGAGCAGAAGAAGCAGAAGGAAGTTCACGTCGGCGTTCAAGGCCCAGGTGGCATTGGAGGCCGTGAAGGAGAACCAGACGATGGCCGAGCTGGCCATGCGGTTCGACTTGTCGCCGGTGTAGATCGGGATCTGGAAGAAGCAGTTGGCGGAGAACGCCGCTGGGGTCTTCGAAGGTCCATCGACCACATCTTCCGGCAAGCCCAGTAGTCATGATCCCGATACGCTGTTCGCCGAGATCGGTCGGTTGAAGATGGAGAACGACCTGCTAAGAAAAATCTCGCGATGAGCGTGCCCATGAAGCGGGCCGCGATCGCTGCGGCACACTGGAGCTGCCTGATCGACAACAACCGCATCGAGAACACCATCCGCCCCTTGGCCATCGG
>CAZFBP010000361.1:0-2872 GCA_964517255.1 uncultured Chryseobacterium sp. | reverse complement strand
GCAGGCTCGGATCGAGGATGCCGCCTGCACCCAATGCGCCGGTTCCTGCGCCATCGGACCATGTGCCGCCAGAAAGCGGGCTGCCACCCAGAGCCGTGAAGAGGTCGTACTCTGTGAGGTTGCCGCATACCGTGACGATGCTGTCAATGCCCGCGCTTCCACCCGTGCCGATCTCAACCATGACCGTGGCCACTGAGGTGGTGCATGGTGGCAAGCCGAGGACGGTGTATTCGAACTCCCAATCACCGTTTCCTGCAAGCGAAGGATCGAGGATGCTGCCTGTGAGCGCACCGGTGCCGCCCACATCCTCCCATGATCCGCCCGACTGCGCGCCTGCCCCGAGCAAGGGGAAGAGGTCCAAGGAGGTCTGGGTGACGCAGGCCTGAACCGTTGTGCCTTGCCCTGCATTTGTGGCTTGGTTGAGCGTGATGGTCAGGTATGCGGAGTCAGCAACGCAAGGAGCCGTGCCCGTCACTACGTAGAGGTACACGCCAGGCGGATCGGTCTCTGGATCGAAGAACTCATCATGCGGCGTGTTCCCACCGGTGATGTAGAACCACGAACCGTCCGCATCCGGGCTGCCACCGAGGTTATCCCACAAGGGTTCCGGATCACCATTGGTGCAGAAGATCGTGCTCGCATCACCGCCGGCATTCGGGGCGAGCGGCTCGGTCACAGATACGATGGCGATGTCGTTGCCGCATGGCGGAGCGCCAGGCACGGTGTAGCGGTAATTGCCTGGCCCGTCAACTGGCGGGTTGTAGATGTTGTCCGTCGGGATCTGCGGACCGCCATTGCTGTATGTCCAAGCCCCGTCAGGCTCGGCATTCGGCCCGAGCAGCGTGAACAGGTTCACAGGGCCATCGGTGGAGCAAATGGACAGGTTGGCATCAACGCCTGCGTTGGGCGCTTGCGTCACGTTCGCCTCGACGCTCGCTGTATCGGAGGGGCATACGCCGCTGCCGACCACCACGTAGTAATACGTCCCGCTTCCGCTCGATGGCTGGAAGTTGGCCCCCACCGTTCCCCAGCTTTCATTGAACCATTGGCCTCCGGCATCAGGCCCGCCTGACAGTCCGGTCCCGAGATTGATCGGCGGGGAGTTCGAGCATACGGTAAGGTCGTCAGAGATGCCCGCGAATGGACCGTTGATCACCTCCACGCTGACGGATGCGGTATCGCCCGGGCAATCAGCCAATGAGGGCAGCACATAATCAAAGGTCCATGTCGTCCCTGGGGCCACTTGCCCCGTCTGGAAATAGCCTCCCGCCAGGAAGCCCGCAGCGCCATCCGGGTTGACCCAGAAACCACCGGCCTGTGGAGATCCGCTAAGGCTTGCCAGGAGGTCCACGATGTTGCCGCGGCAAGCCTGCATCGAACTATCGGCGCCCGCATCAAGCGCGCCCACGATCGACACAACGACCGTCGCGCTTGTCGCGGGGCAAGGTCCATCCGCAGCCTGCGTGTAGGTGAATTCGCAACTCTCTCCGACCATGAGCGCGCTCGCATCATAGACGCCCCCGTTCAGCACGCCACTGCCGCAGCCATTCGTCCAACCGCCGCCGGGAGTAACAGTGCCGCCCAGGCCATCCACCAACTCGATCTCATCCGCGCCTTCGCATGCCGTGATGGCGCCATCCTCACCAGCTAATGCTTGCGTGATGATGGTGATGATCACGGCCGCGCTATCCGCCGGGCATGGTGGAACGCCGTTCACCCAGTATCGGAAAACGCCGGATGGATCAACCGCTGGGTCGATCTCCGGGTCCACTTCGCTTCCGTTGTAAGTCCATATGCCGCCTTGATCGGGCGTGCCGCCGAGCAAGGAGATCAAGTCCACTTCATCCTGGCTGCTGCACAGGGCCGCGTTGGTGCCGATGCCCGCATCGGAGGCCTCGCTTTGGAACACGGTGATCGTGGCACTGTCATTCGCGCAAGGCGCGGTGCCCAGCAATTTGTACTTGTACACGCCCGGCTGCGAGGCGCCCGGGATGTAGGTGCCGCCGAAGACCCCGCCCGTTGGATTGAACCAGGTGCCACCTGTCTGGGGGCTTCCCTGCAGATGATTGAACAGCTCGAATTGCGGGCCGCTGCTGCACACCTGCACTTGGCCATTGTCGCCGGCATCCACGGCTTGGTACTCCAGCACGGTCACGTAGGTGGAATCCGCACCACAGCCCGCGTTGCCGTCAATGCGGTACTTATAGGCGCCGCTCCCATCAACGGCAGCATCAAAGATGCCCGTGTGCGGTTGTCCCATCGGATCGGACCAATCCCCATCCGTATTGGGCGAGCAACCGATCGAATTGAACAACAGGAAAGGCAGGGTCGTGCTGCAGGCTTGGATCAGATTGCCGCATCCGGCCTCCGGCTGATCGTAGATCACCACGCTCACGATGGCGGAGTCGGCGGCGCATGGGCCGTTGGCGGCATGGCGATAGACATAGTTGCCGCTCTGGTCAATGGAGGGAAGCAGCGTGCCCGAATGCGATGTCACGCTGTTGTAGAACCACAGGCCACCTGCCTGCGCCGTGGGACCGAGCAACAGGAAGAGGTTCGAGGGTCCAGCCGTTCGGCAAGTGGAGAGGCTGTTGTTGCTGCCTGCTTCCTTGAATGGCGTGATCGTGATGGTCAGGTCGGACGTGGCCACGGGGCAACTCTCTGTGCCCGGCACCGAGTAGCGATACGTGCCCGGCGCGGTGGTGCCCGGCGGGAATACCGGACTCACGCCAGCGCTGAGCGGTAGTGGACCGGTCCAATCCCCACCCGTGGCAGGCGCGCATCCAAGGAATGGGAACATGTCGAACGCGGTGTTGTTCGAGCAATTCAAGAAGCTGAAGAGACTCACCGGCGGCGCATTGGGGCTCGCGCA
>CAZFBP010000360.1:1423-2895 GCA_964517255.1 uncultured Chryseobacterium sp. | reverse complement strand
TGAAGCCCAGCGCGCCGCCACCGGCGTTGTTGAAGAGCGTGATCTGCGTATCGAAGGTGGCGGTGCAGGTGCTGAAGGTGTACGTGTTGCCCGTCACCACGTTGATCAGAGCATACTGGCCGCCTTGCACGCAGGGCACGTTGGTGGTGCCGGGACAGTTGGGCGTCACGGCCGCGCCGGTGAGCACGTTGTTGTTCGTGCATTGCGCGATGGCGGCGGCGCCGGAGAGCAGGAAGCAGATGCAGGCGGAGAATCGCACCATGCGTCGCGGTTTGGCGATGGTGAAAGTAGGGGAATAGCAAGGGCCGCCATCGGGAGGCCTGGTCGCTTTTCCACTTGAATTGAACAACTACTCCTTCAGCCAGCGCAAGCTCGTGCGCGTACCGTCGGCACCTTCGATCCGGAGCAGGTAGGGGCCGGAAGGCAGATGTTCCGTGACGATCGTGGCAAGGCCCGAGTGGTTGGTGTACATGGCTATCACGCGGCCAAGACCGTCGAAGATCTCAATCGAATGCAGCCGGTCCGGAAGTGTGAGCGTCAGGCGCTCAGACCCAGGGTTCGGGAAGATGACTACCACGTCATCTCGTTCAGTGCCACCGGCATTCAAGGCTACATCGCACCAAGCAGCCCCCCCCGGCGACTGCGGGTGGACGTAGGCGACTTGATCATCCCAGTAGCACCGGAAATTCTCGCCCGCGTCGATGATCCAACCGCAGAAAGGGAACGGCACCATGCCATACATGAAACCGATCCTTTCATAGTACCATTCGCCACCGAAAATCGGGCCTCCGTTCCCAAGGTCCACCCCGTAACGCCAGCGCCTTATTGGAACTCCATCAATGACGATAGAGCTTGTATCGTTGACCTCCAGTATTCCGGTATTGCCGATGGCCCCCGCGCAGTACAAGCCATGATTCGGGAGGAACCAGCGATCGCCGGGCACGGCATTGAAGCGGAGAAGCGTATCCCAGGCCAATCCGTTCGGACTCCATGCGGGCACCATCAAGATGCTGTCCTGAACCGAAGTATACAGGATCTCATTGAGCCATACGGTGTCCTGGTTCAGGATATCCACTCGCATGCCCGTGGTGCGGATGCGCTGGGCCGGATGGCCCAAGAACACAGTATCTCCGAGGTAGGCTCGGTGGTAGTGCCCGAAAAAGCCGATGGACATGTCCTCGTAGTTCCATTGAGCGCCGGGAGGGCACCAGCTCTGGGCCATGATCATGCACGGCGCCAGCAAGCAACAAAGCAGAAGAGCGCGCATAGCGGACGAATGTAACCGGAAGGTCCGGATGGGATCGCGCCTCTGCTTGAATGGTGAGCGCCGCATTCATCCACGCGCAGCGATCTTCGCCTCGATGCAACACGCTCCCTTCGTGCTCTCCGGCGGCGGAGCCCCGCGGATTCGCGCATCTGGGCGTCACGGCCGCGCCGGTGAGCACGTTGTTGTTCGTGCATTGCGCGATGGC
>CAZFBP010000360.1:0-1323 GCA_964517255.1 uncultured Chryseobacterium sp. | reverse complement strand
AGCTCGTGCGCGTACCGTCGGCACCTTCGATCCGGAGCAGGTAGGGGCCGGAAGGAAATTGCGCTGTGGCGATGGTGGTGGTGCCGGCGAGATTGGCGTACGTGGCGACCACGCAGCCGAGGGCATCGAGAAGCGTGATGCTATGCGGCGATGAATGGAGCGAGAGTGTGAGTTGCTCGCGGCCGGGGTTCGGGAAGAGCAGCATGCCCGACGAGGCGCCTTGCTCATCGATCCCAACGAGAGCTTGGCAATTCACCGAACCGCCCGGTGTGCTGATCTCGAAGTCCGAGTAGCAGCGCATCCCCATCGGGCCATCGACGATGATATTCGGGCAATACATGAAGAAATCCCACCCCGAGCCGATGCGCTCGTGCACGCGAGGTGAATTCTCGAAATCGAGCCAGCGCAAGGTCACCCCGTCAATGACCGTGGTTACGATGCCTGACACCACGAAACGATCGCAGTCCACGCTTCCTGCGTGAGGCATGGTCCAACCCTCACCGACCTGGGCGCCGAACCAGTACAAGGTGTCCCAGGTAGCGCCGCCGCGGATGTACACCACATCATCCTCGAACCGCGTGACAGCCGCTACAGGCGTGTAGGTGATCACGGGCGGACCGCCGTATACCGGTTGCGTCGATTGCGGGTATTGCACGGCCCAGTACCGGTCGATCACTTGAGCCTGGTAGCCGTCAACGAGCGTATCCGCGCGATACGACATCCGCAGGAAGCCTGCGAGGAATATCCCAGCTTCATAGGTCCAGGTGGCCCCCGGTGGACACCAGCTCTGCGCTGATGCGAGTGTCGGCATCGCGGCAATCAGGAGCAAGGTCAATCGCATGGCAGAACAAATGTATGCCCTGGACGAAACCGACCATCGGAGCGCTGCCTCACGACCAACGGTGAATGCGTTCCATGGACGGCGCCAGCGTTCAACCCGTGCTGCGCACCTTCGCCCTTCCATGAGCAAAGCCATCCGCGAAAAGGCGAAGGAGCTCTTGAGCTTCGGCATGCCCAAGCAAGTTGTGTTCGACACCATCGTGATCGAGCATCCCGAGGCCAAGCCGAAGAAAGTGGCTGAGCTGCTGCGGTACATGCCCACGCAATGGGCACGGGAGAAATTCCGCAACGCGCACTTGGCACTCCTTTGCATCATCGCACTATCGGCCGCGCTGCGCGTGCTCCGCTCATTGCTGGAGAAGGACATCCAATTGGATCAAGCGACGGCCTACTTGAGCCTGGTGCCCATTGCCACCTTGCTCGTTGGCTGGAGCCTCTTTCGCTGGCAAGGGCAAGTGTTCGAGTGGGTGGGCTGGGGGAACC
>CAZFBP010000359.1:0-2899 GCA_964517255.1 uncultured Chryseobacterium sp. | reverse complement strand
TGTAGCTGCCGTAGCTGGTGGTGCTGTCGCTGATCTGGCAGAAGTAGCTCCAGAAGGGGATGTGCTCGCGCTGCAGGTCCTGGTGCAGCATGGGCACCACGCAGATGGGGAAATCGCCCGCGATGCCGCCGCCGATCTGGAAGAAGCCGATGCCATCGGCGCCGCAGTTGTTGGTGTACCATTCGGCGAGGAACATCATGTACTCGATGCCGCTCTTCATCATCTGCGGCTTGCAGTCGCCCGTGATGCAGTGGCCCGCGAAGATGTTGCCCAGGGTGCTGTCCTCCCAGCCGGGGCAGATGATCGGCAGGTTGCGCTCAGCGGCGGCCACCATCCAACTGTCCATCGGGTCGATCTGGTAGTACTGCTTCAGCACGCCCGAGTTGATCATCTCATAGAAGTACTGGTGCGGGAAGCGCCGGTTGCCGCTCTTGTCGTCGGCGCTCCAGAGGTCGAGCACATGCTTCTCCAGGCGGCGGAAGGCCTCGTGCTCGGGGATGCACGTGTCGGTGACGCGGTTCATGCCGCGGTCCAGCAGCGCGCGCTCCTGCTGCGGGGTGAGGTCGCGGTAATTGGGGATGCGCTCGTAGTGGTCGTGCGCCACCAGGTTCATCACATCCTCTTCGAGGTTGGCGCCCGTGCAGCTGATGATGTCCACCTTGCCCTGGCGGATCATCTCCGCGAGGATCTTGCCCAGCTCGCCGGTGCTCATGGCGCCCGCCAGAGTGATCATCATCTTCCGGCCTTTCCCTAGATGCTCCTTGTATCCCTTGGCCGCATCCACCAGCGCTGCGGCGTTGAAGTGCAGGTAGTGCCGCTCGATGAAAGCGGAGATGGGGCGTGCACCGGGACTCGCCGCGTGGGCGATCACCGGGGTCGGCTTGGCAAGGGGCTGCGTGGACATCTGCGTGGGCGTGTTCCGATGGGGGCGAAATATAGAAGGCGGTGCGCGCGCGCGTGACGGCCGTGTCGCCCTGTGAACGGGGGAGGGAGCCGACGGGCCAATCTGCCCGCAACCATGACCGTTGACATGCGCGCGTGGGTGATCCGCCGCTACTTTCGGGACGAAGACCTCGAACATGGATCGCAACGCATTGAAAGGGGCCGTGCTGCGCGCCGCCGCTGCCCGCCTGGAGGTCACCGCCAACGAACTGCGCGCGCGCATCGAGGAGCTCAAGGCCGTCACCATCGGCGATGAGAACGCCGAGAGCGCCAGCCAGACCGAGCACACCCGAGGCGGCGACCTGGAACTGATGAGCTCCTTGGGCAAGCAGCTGGAGCATGTGATGCAGGATGCCGAGCGACTGGCCAGCGTGTCTCCTGATGAACTCATGGACACCGTGCAGTTCGGCGCCGTGGTGCACACCGCTCATCGCGATCTGCTCATCGGCGTGAGCCTCGATGAATTCGAGGCCCTTGGCCGCAGCTACCTCGGCGTCACGCCCAAGGCGCCCTTGGTGCAAGCCCTGCTCGGATTGCGCAAAGGAGAGGTGGCGCGCGTGAACGGATTGGACTACGCCATTCAGGAGCTCTGCTGACTTTCTTTGGCGCTCCTGATCCGGAACCCATCATGGAACTCTACGACATCGCCATCGGCGCGCGCGTGAAGCACCCCACCCTCGGCGTGGGCGTGGTGTACGATATGGACCCGCGCACCGTGCACATCTTCTTCAAAGAGCACGGCGAGCAGCCCATCAGCCGCAGCTTCGAGGGACTCGTCACCATCGCGCCGGGCATTGAACTGGGGCAGGAGCCCCTGGACCTGGATGCGGTGCGCGACTGCCTGCGTGAGGTGCTGGAGGAGATGCAGACGCCGCAGCGCCCGGTGGACATGGCCCGCAAGTTCGATGGCGGGCACCTGATCCTGAAGCCGAAGGACACCGCGCTCCAGCCCAAGGAGATCCCCATCGACGACTTCTTCCACAAGATCGTCATGATGCGCGACCGCTTCCGCGTGCTGGAGCAGAAGATCAACGCGCACGAGCGCCTCTCGGAAGCGGACAAGGTGGAGCTGCAGCAGTACATCACGCGCTGCTACGGCTCGCTCACCAGCTTCAACATCCTCTTCGCTGACAAGGAGGATCACTTCGTGGGCCAGAAGGGCGAGTAGCGGGCGCGGTCCCGCCTGTACTTTCGCCGCATGTCAATCCTCACCGGAAAGACCGCCCTCATCACCGGCGGCGCGCGCGGCATCGGCCGCGGCATCGTGGATCGATTCCTCGAAGAGGGCGCCGATGTGGCCTTCACCTACGTGAGCAGTCCGGAGAAGGCGAATGCCATCGCCGCCGAACTCGCCGCGAAGCACGGCCGCCAGGTGCTCGCCATCCAGAGCGATGCCAGCGACTTCAACAGCGCGCAGGCCGCCGTGGACCAGGTGGTGGCCGCGTGGGGCCGGCTCGATATCCTGGTGAACAACGCGGGCATCACCAAGGACCAGCTGCTCATGCGCATGAGCGAGGCCGATTGGGACACGGTGATCAACACCAACCTCAAGAGCGTGTTCAACATGACCAAGGCCGTGCTGCGCACCATGCTGAAGCAGCGCAGCGGCAGCATCGTCAACATGAGCAGCATCGTGGGCGTGCAGGGCAACGCCGGCCAGGCCAATTACGCCGCCAGCAAGGCCGGCATCATCGGCTTCTCCAAGAGCGTGGCCCAGGAGCTCGGCAGCCGCAACATCCGCAGCAACGCCGTCGCCCCGGGCTTCATCGAGACCGAGATGACCGCCGCCCTCGACCCCAAAGTGGTGGAGCAATGGCGCGCCGACATCCCCCTGAAGCGCGGCGGCACGCCCACCGATGTGGCCAACGCCTGCCTCTTCCTCGCCAGCGACCTCAGCGCCTTCATCACCGGCCAGACCCTGCACGTGTGCGGGGGGATGACGACGTAGGGGGGGAGG
>CAZFBP010000358.1:0-2905 GCA_964517255.1 uncultured Chryseobacterium sp. | reverse complement strand
TCAGGATCCTGGTGTTCTCCATGGGTGTGCGAGGCTGCCTTCATGGATCAAGGCATGGGCGGTGGCCGCGCGCGTCGCGAAGCGCTTGCGGGCCGGAATGTAGCACCCCGCCCGGATGCTCCATACCGTGACCAGGATCATCGGGTCTTGCATCCGTGTATGGCACTGCTTCTCAACCGCAGCGGGCTCTCCGTCTTCGGCGCCCCCGTGCCCTTGCTTCCTACCCATGCGCCTCCCTCATCTTCCCCGCGATATGATCGAAGAGGTTGCCCAGCGGCTTCTCCACCATGAACCCAATAGGGGTTGAGGTCGGCGTTGAAGACCTGGTGGAGCGTGGTGACGCCAGCGGATTCAGCCGCCGAAGAGGTCGCGTTACACATCGGCGCACACGCCCTCGATTTCTCCTTTCGCGGGCGCCACACCGGCGGTCACCGCGATGGGCACCGAGGCGCCATCGGTCCATTGCGCCAGGTAGGGCGCGCCATCCTTCTCGCCGCACTGCACTTTGCTGCCGCCGGGGAAGCGCTGCGCGGAGGTGGCACAAGTTGCTGTCGTGAGCACGAGCAATGCGGGAAGGGGCGTGGCGCGCATGGCAGTATTGATGGTGAGCAGCATTAGTCGCAGATCGGAACGACATCTCGCAGGGCCGTTGTCAACGAAGCATCCGGGCTCGATCATGACTATTCTTCACCGTGACATCGCGCACGCGATCATGGTTCTTCCCCCGCCTTCAACCGCTCCAGCAATTCCTGCTCGCCCATGCTCCATTCGCGTCCGGGCCTCGCGCCTTGGATGCGGCCGAAGAAGCTGCCGCGTTCGAAGCGGCACGGCCTGCGGACAGGCGGCTTCACCACCCCCGATCCGGCCTGTGCACAGGTTCAATCACCAGCACGCGCTTGCTGCGGCTCGCGTGCCCGCTCACCAATTCCACCTGCCGCTTGGGCACGCCGAATTGCTCCGCTAGATAGGAGAGGAGCGCTTCGTTCGCCTGCCCATCCACCGGCGGAGCGGCCAGGCGGATCTTGAGCGCATCGCCATGCGTGCCAGCCACCTCGGTGCGCTTGGCGCCGGGCTGCACATGCACGCGGAGCGTGATGGACCGCGGTGCTTCGCTGAGCCATGCGGGCATGGGCGCAAGGTGCGCGATCATCGCGCTCCTGCCATGCGCATGCAGGTGAGCAAATGAGCACCTGCCCACGCAACGGGTGTATGAGGCGTTGCGTGCATTGGGCGCGTGAGCCGGGGTCACCGCTTCACGCTTCTTCCACCGCTTTCAGCCGCTCCAGGAGCTCCTGCTCGCCCATGCTCCATTCGCGTCCGGGCCGTGCGCCCTCGATGCGGTAGAAGAAGCTGCCGCGCTCGAAGCTCCACTTGCGTTGCAGGATGCGCCGGCGCACCAGTGGGCCGAGCTGCACGGAGGCGCCCGGCTTGAAGGCCGCGTGCGCCTCCATGGCGCGCACGATGTCGGCCTGGCTCACATTCCAATGGATCTGCAAGCCGCCACCGGGCGGCTTGGCGTGAATGGTGTACACCCATTGGAGCACGGCATGCGGGCCGCGCCACGCGATGGGCCACACGCCTTGTGCCCAAGGCACCAGCCCGCCCACGGGGCAGGGGGTCTTCGGGATCGCCATCATTCTCGTCAAGGTCGGGGCCTAGAAGATAGCTGCGCTCACGGCTGCCGGCCGCGTTGGCGACTGATCTTCATCAGGCGCCTGCCCGCCACCACTGGATACCTTCGGCGGCGAATACCTGCACCCATGATCACCCGAATCCGCACGCTGCCCGCACTGGTCCTTTCATTGACCCTCGCCGCGCAGAACCCGCTCGCCATTCCGCCCGCCCTCGACCTGGACACCTTCGACCTGGTGACCGACGAGCACGTGCACCAATTCTATCCCGGCATCAACACGAGCACCTATGGCGCGAGCGCCGAGTACCTCGGCCCCACCTTGATCCTGCATCGCGGTGATACCGCGCGCATCCGTGTGCACAATGAGCTGGCGGAGATGACCAGCATGCACTGGCACGGCATGCATGTGCCCGGCGAGATGGATGGCGGGCCGCAGCGCGTCATCGATCCCGGCGAGATGTGGATGGCGGAGTTCGAGGTGAAGAACCCGGCAGCCACCTACTGGTACCATCCGCATCCGCATGAGCTCACGGCGGAGCAGGCCAACTTCGGCATCGCGGGCTTCATCATCGTGCGCGATGCGGAGGAAGAGCAGCTCGCCTTGCCCCGCGACTACGGCATGGACGATTTCCCCGTGGTGGTCCAGGACCGCAAGTTCCTCGCGAACGGCGATTTCGCCTTCTATCCCTTCGGCGATTCCGTGCTGGTGAATGGCACGCCGAACGCCTACCTGGAATGCCCCGCGCAAGTGGTGCGTCTCCGGCTGCTCAATGGCTCGAACGCTCGCATCTACGCACTGGGACTGGACAACGGACAGGAGATGCATGTCATCGCCGGCGATGGTGGGCTGCTGCCCGCGCCTGCCGTCACCGATCGCCTCTGGCTGGGCAATGGCGAGCGCGCCGAGGTGCTGCTGGACCTCACCGGCATGGAAGGCGACAGCCTGCTGTTGATGAGCTACGGCAACGAACTGCCGAGCACGGTGCCCGGCTCCGGCAACATGCTTTGGGAGAGCAGCATCCTCAATGGTGTGAGCTTCCCTGTGCTGCGCATCCGCGTCGCCGCGCCCACTGCTGATCCGGTCACCGCCATCCCGCCCACGCTGCTCAACGTGCCGATGCCTGCGGAATCGGAGAGCATCCGCACGCGCACCAAGACCATCGGCGGCATGGGCATGGTGGGCATGGGCAACTTCACCATCAACGGCCTCATGTTCGACATCGATGTGGTGAACGACACCGTGCAGATCGGCAGCGTCGAGGTCTGGAACAT
>CAZFBP010000357.1:0-2925 GCA_964517255.1 uncultured Chryseobacterium sp. | reverse complement strand
AGGAAGGTCACCGCCAGCAGGGTGCCCACCACCACCACCAGCACGGTGGCGAAGATGAAGGTGAACGAATTGCTGTTCTTGTCGAAGGCCATGGCGTTCGGTTAGGCGGTTTGCAGCGCAGCGCGCTTCAGGCGGCGCTTGATGTTGGACTGCACCACGAAGTGATCGATCAAAGGCGCCATCACGTTCATGAAGAGGATGGCGAGCATCATGCCCTCGGGATAGGCCGGGTTGATCACGCGGATGAGCATGGCCAGCAGGCCGATGAGGATGCCGTAGATCCACTTGCCGGTATTCGTCTGGGCCCCGGTCACCGGGTCGGTGGCCATGAAGACCAGGCCGAACAGGAAGCCGCCCATCACCAGCTGGTGCTCTACCGGGATGCTCATGTAGGCGTTCGCGCCGATGAGGTTGAATCCGTAGGCCATGCCTGCGCCGCCGATGAGGGTGGCCAACATGATGCGCCAGCTGCCGATGCCCGTGATCAGAAGGATGGCCGCGCCGAGGAGGCAGGCGAAGGCGCTGGTCTCGCCGATGCTGCCGGCCTCGAAGCCCCAGAACGAATCGGAGAGGCTGGCGATCTTGTCCACTTCGCCGATCGCCGCGTAGCCGAGCGAGGTGGCGCCGCTGAAGCCATCGACGACCGCCTGGCCGGGCTCGGTGTCCAGGTTCACCCACACCTTGTCACCGCTCATCATGGTAGGGTAGGCGAAGAAGAGGAACGCGCGGGCGGTGAGTGCCACGTTCACCACGTTCATGCCCGTGCCACCGAAGACTTCCTTGCCGATCACCACCGCGAAGGCGGCGCCGATGGCCACCATCCACAGCGGGGTCTCTACTGGCATCACCAGGGGAATGAGCATGCCGCTCACCAGATAGCCCTCCTGGATGGGATGGCCCTTGATGGAGCAGAACAGGAACTCGATGCCCAGGCCCACGCCGTAGCTCACCACCACGATGGGCAGCACCTGGATGGCGCCGAAGAGGAACTTGTCCCAGAGGCCATCGCCAACGGCGGCGAACTGGCCCAGCGCCAGGAAGTGCTGGTGCCCTACGTTCCACATGCCGAAGAGCAGGCAGGGGAGCATGGCGATGATCACCACGCTCATGGTCCGCTTCATGTCGATGCCGTCGCGGATATGGGCGCCGCGCTCGGTAGCGTGGCCGGGGGTGAACAGGAAGGTCTCCAATCCATCGAAGACCCAATGCAGCTTCTCGAGCTTGCCGCCCTTGGCGAAGGCGGGCTTCATCTTATCGACCAGGTTGCGCAGTGCTTTCATGCGATCGATCAGGTGGTTTCTTTCTTGAGCGCATCGAGGCCGGCGCGCACGATGCTCTGCGAATTGATCTTGCTGGTGCACACGAATTCGCACAGGGCGAAATCCTCCGGGGCCACTTCATAAAGCCCCAGCTTCTCCATTTGTTCGATGTCGTTGGCAAGGATGGCCTTGAGCAGGTGCACGGGGTAGATGTCGAAGGGGAAGACCTGCTCGTACTGCCCGCTCATCACGAAGGCGCGCTCCTCGCCGTTCTGGCAGGTGTCCGGCGCGTACTTCTTGCCCGGCATCAGCCAGGTGGGGAAGCTGCGGTTGGCGCTGAAGGTGTTGAAGCCCGGGGTGGCCCAGCCATCGGTGAGGAAGAACTTGGCCTCGTCGCCTTCGGGCAGCAGGGTCACCTGGCCGTGGTAGAAGCCGAGGAAGCCATCGGCGCGCGTGATGTCGCCGGTGAGGGGATTGCCGCTCACCACGCGCACAGAGCCTTCCACGCTGCCGATCAGGTCCTTCATCGGGGCGCCGATCACGGTGCGCACATACTTCGGATTTCGCGCCATGCTGCCGGTGATCGCGATGGTGCGCGAGGCATCGAAGCGGCCCTGGCGGAAGAGGCGGCCGATGAGGATCACATCCTGCACGCCCACGGTCCAGATCACATCGCCTTTGTTGATGGGGCTGATGGCGTGGATCTGCACGCCCGCATTGCCCGCCGGGTGCGGACCGGAGAAGGTGTGGCGCACCACGCCTTTGGCATCGAGGAATTCACGCGCGGCGGTCCTGTCGCTCACGCCAAGGTGCACCTTGCCTTTGGTGAGCTTGCCCAGCGCGTCCAGACCGGTCTGGAGATCGGCGCCGTGGTTGCGCACCACCAGGTCCATGTCGGGCGCGAGGGGGGCGCTATCGAAGGCGCTCACGAAGATGGCCTTGGGCTCCTGTGCCGGGTTGGCCACCACATCGAATGGGCGTTGCTTGATCACCGGCCAGGCACCGCTCTTGAGCAGCTTCTGGATGATGGTCTCGCGGTTCATGGTGCTGGGCTCGCCCGTGCCGAAATCCTCGTACTGAGTCTGGGCGTCGGCGAGCACGCGCACCTCGAGCACCTTGCGCTTCTCGCCACGCACCACGTCGGCCACTTCGCCGCTCACGGGGCTGGACCACAGCACGCGCTCGTTGTACTTGTCGGCGAAGAGGGCCGTGCCCGCCTTCACCTTGTCGCCGGGCTTCACCAGCACTTTGGGCACCAGCCCGTGGAAATCGGTCGGTTTGATCGCGATGACCTTCGCGGGATCAGCCTGCACAAGGACCTTCTCGGCTTCGCCTTTCAGGCGGATGTTCAGGCCCTTGCGGATCCGGATCGTGTTGGACATGAGGGGCCCTTTCCGGAAGGGCGCGGCAAATGTAGTCGGCGGTGTTTGCCATGCAATTCAACGGCACGGAGTTGCCAACAAGCAAGCAGAATCCCTGAAGTCAGGCGGCCACGATTGCGCGAAGCCCCTTGCCTCCGGGCCTACATTCACCGCCCGCTTCGGCGAGATAGTGCATGCGTTCATCGCTCCCTGCAGTAGCCCTTTTCATTGGCTGCGCCAGCGCCGCACCCACGGCCACCAGCGGCACCGCCGATCCTGAATACTATGAGCCCGGTGAGACGCTC
>CAZFBP010000356.1:0-2958 GCA_964517255.1 uncultured Chryseobacterium sp. | reverse complement strand
AATTCGGATGGTTCATTCAACATGCTGCGACCCCTTCAGGGTCGAATGCCCGCGTCGTGCGTGAATGCTAGATGCTGTGCGCCCTTGGGGGTTGAACAAACCGGTCGACCATTGTCCGGCATATATGACCCCGAAGGGGTCACAGCCTGTAGCTCGAAACGATAAGATGCCGCACGACCCCGAAGGGGTCGCAGCCGGTGTTCCTCACGGCAGGTATTTCGGATCGAATTCCCCGCCCGCCTCGTTCAGCAGATCGATCAATTCCTCCCGGAACGCCTTCGTTCGGTGATGGTCCTCCTGCCCGGCGATGTATGCCTTGATCGCATCGCGCTCGCGCCATCCGACGGTGAACACGCCATATCCTTCCTGCCATTGGAAGGTCTTCAACCCCGCATGTTCGCGCACCCATTCGGTCGATGCCTTCTTAAGTTCCCTCGCCACATCCGGGATCTGATGCGTTGGTTTCAGGTCGATGAGCAGATGCACATGATCGATCCAACCGCCCACGCCATGCGGCACACCGTTAAGACCGCGGATCGTTCCGCCCATGTATTCCCACAACTGCGGGCGCCATGACTTGTCCAGACAGGCGACACGGTTCTTCGTTCCGAACACGATGTGGTAGTGCAACTTGAAATAGGTCGACATGGTCGAACGGATGTGCTGTGAAAGTAGAACCCGGCTGCGACCCCTTCAGGGTCAAACCCAATTCGGATGGTTCATTCAACATGCTGCGACCCCTTCAGGGTCGAATGCCCGCGTGGTTGATCAAATGCTACAATCTGCGACCCTTTCAGGGGCGAATGCGGCATGAAGCCAATGCCGGTCGTTCATGACCCCGAAGGGGTCACAGCCTGTAGCTCGAAACAACAAGATGCCGCACGACCCCGAAGGGGTCGCAGCCGGTGATCCTCACGGCAGGTATTTCGGATCGAATTCCCCGCACGCCCGTGTAGCACAAACGCTCCACCGGGTTGGCCGTGCCCGGCTCGCGGCCCTGGCTCGTCAGCCACGCGTTCATCACCTGATCGCCGAATCGGTCGGGCAGGGCGTCGGCGAGCATGCCCGGCAGCCCGCGGAAGGTCACATCGCGCAGGTTGCCGATGGTGAAGACCTACTCGCCGCCTCGCGCGCGGCTCAGCGGCATCATCAGTGGTGCCACGTCCAGGTTGCCGCGCGCGAATCGGCGGTCGAATTGGAACTGCGCGCGGTGCTCTTGTTCGTTCCAGACCACAAGGCCCACAGGCTTATTCCGGCATGCGGCCGTGAAGGACCAGTCCTGTTCCTCGAACCGGAATCGACTTCGGTCCGCCTCAGACAGGCTCGTTCCATGCACCGGAAGGCTGTTCCTGCATTTGGCGCTGGATAACGGCATTGAGTCGGGACCACGGCAACTCACGTCAATGTCCACCTGCAGCCAACGCGGAATCGAGCACAGCGCCAATCCGCGTCGCGGAGCCGCTTGTTCAAAACTTCTTGCCAGGAAATTTGGCAAAGGCAGCATCAAGGTGCTTAATTGGGCGTCAGGACATCGACGGAATATCCGTCAGCAAGCCAAACATCGACCCGAACAACGAAACCCCACGCACAATGGCAACGGAGATTAACAAGGAGAAGCTCAAGGCCCTGCAGCTCACCATGGACAAGCTGGAGAAGACCTTCGGCAAGGGCGCGATCATGAAGCTGGGCGACGACGCCATCGAGCAGATGGAGGTGATTCCAACCGGATCCCTAGGCTTGGACTTGGCGCTGGGAGTAGGCGGCTACCCGAAGGGCCGCATCGTCGAGATCTACGGCCCCGAATCCTCGGGCAAGACCACACTCGCCATCCATGCCATCGCCGAGGCCCAGAAGAAGGGTGGCATTTGCGCCATCATCGATGCCGAGCATGCCTTCGACCGCTTCTATGCCGAGAGCCTCGGCGTGGATACTGAGAACCTTCTGATCAGTCAGCCGGACAACGGCGAGCAGGCGCTGGAAATCGCCGACAACCTCATCCGATCGGGCGCCATCGACCTGCTGGTGGTTGATAGCGTGGCCGCGCTCACTCCGCGCGCGGAGATCGAGGGCGAGATGGGCGATAGCAACGTGGGCATGCAGGCCCGCCTGATGAGCAAGGCCCTGCGCAAGCTCACCGGCACCATCGGCAAAACGGGATGTTGCTGCATCTTCATCAATCAGTTGCGCGAGAAGATCGGCGTGATGTTCGGCAACCCCGAGACTACCACGGGTGGCAACGCGCTGAAGTTCTATGCCACCATCCGCCTCGATATCCGTCGCGTGACGCAATTGAAGGAGGGTGAGACCGTGACCGGCAACCGCACCCGCGTGAAGGTGGTGAAGAACAAGGTGGCCCCGCCCTTCCGCAAGGCCGAGTTCGACATCATGTTCGGCAAGGGCGTGAGCAAGACCGGCGAGATCATCGACATGGCCGTGGAGATGAACATCGTGAAGAAGAGCGGCAGCTGGTTCAGCTACGAGGACAACAAGCTGGGTCAGGGCCGCGACATGGTGCGGCAGCTCTTGGACGACAACCCCGAGCTCTGCGCCGAACTCGAGCACAGGATCAAGGAAGCGGTGGCCAAGGCCGAGCAGCCGGTAGAAGCCTAGTGGGGGCGCCCCGCTACTTTTGAAGGCCCCGGATGGTGAAACCGGGGCCTTCGCCTTTCATGCAGCACAGAATCTCAGGAACCATCGGCCTCGTGGCACTCTTGTTTGCGTGCGCGAGCGGCCCAACGGACAAGGAGGAAAGCAGCCTGCAAGAGGGCAGCCTTGCTTGGATTGAGCAGCGCATCGTAGAGAACCCCGGCAAGGCTGAGTACTTCGCCATGCGCGCACGCTATTTCGAGGCCTTGGACAGCGCGAGCCTCGCCGAGGCGGATTGGAAACGGACCATCGCGCTCGACAGCACCGCTTCGCGTTGGAGGATCGCGCTTGGCGACCTCTATTTCCGCAAGC
>CAZFBP010000355.1:0-2969 GCA_964517255.1 uncultured Chryseobacterium sp. | reverse complement strand
AGAGCCTCCCGGGGACGCCATGCGGATCGCGTTACTCTTCCTCGCACTGCTCGGTTCGTTGCAGTCGGCGAGCGCCGGGGAGCGTGATCTCGTGCGCCGAAGCATGGCCGCGCAGGACTCGCCCGATTCATCGCTGCGTCATCCCGATTCGTCCGGTTCGGCGAACCAACAGGCCCCTGCTGAGCGTTAATTCGCGGCCGAAACCAGCAACGATCGCCATGGCCAGCACGAATTCCACAGGTTTGGCAAGGTGGGCAGGTGGGGCTTGCGCCTTGGTCATGGCGGTCATGCTGGTGAACTCCTGCAAGCACGAGCCGGTGCTCGGCCCGTTGGCGGTTGACAATGGAGGCGGCGGCGACGTTGAGGAGGAGGGCGTGGTCTGCGACACGAACATCATCTGGTTCCAGCAGCAGGTGCTGCCCCTGCTCGCCAGCAGCTGCACCAATCCCGGCGAGGGCCTCAACTGCCATCACACCGCGAACGACGACAACGACGAGATCCAGATCACCAGCTATGAGACGCTCATGGCCAGCGATATCGTGCTGAATGGCGACCTGATGGAGGCCCTCACCGAGGATGATCCTGACAAGATCATGCCGCGCCCGCCCTTCTCGCCGCTCACGCCCGAGCAAATCGCCCTGATCCAGCAATGGATCAACCAGGGCGCGCAGAACAACAGTTGTGAGCCTTCGGCCTGCGACACCTTGAACGTGACGTACAGCGGCAACATCGTACCCATCCTGCAGGCGCGATGCACCAGTTGCCACAGCGGGTCCACGCCATCGGGGGGATTGGACCTGATGCAATGGAGCGTGGCCAACACAGCGGCGACGAATGGCACGCTGGAAGGCGCTGTGCGCCACCTGGGCGACCCTTACATCAACATGCCGCCTTCAGGCCCGCGCCTGTCCGATTGCCGCATCCGGCAGATCCAACTTTGGATCGCGCAGGGCGCGCCCGATAACTGACATGATCCTCCGCATGCGAAGCAGCTCGCGCGAATCCGCGTATGTTCGCCAGGCGCGATCCTGCGCGCAAGCCGCCACCATGCACCGCCGCCTGCTCCCGCTCTTCCTCGCCGCCATCGGCCTGGCCTCGCTCCCCGGCTGTTACTACGACAACGAGGAGGAACTCTACCCGAACACTTACTGCGATACCAGCGCCGTGACCTGGAGCGGGACCATCGAACCGCTGATTCAATCGAGCTGCGCCATACCCGGATGCCATGTGCCGGGAGCGCAGTCGCCAGCACTCACTTCCTACACCGCCGTGAAGGCCGTTGCCGACGATGGCAAATTGCACGGGGTGGTGGTCGCGGGATCGCCTTTCTTCATGCCGCCCAGCGGGAAACTGCGGGCCTGCGACCAGAATCGCGTGCAAGCCTGGATCGCCGCAGGCGCGCCGCAGGACTGAATGCCATGAGACGCCGCAACATCCTCCTCCTCGTCGCGCTGGCCGTGCTCGGCGGCGCGGCCTTCGGTCTGAAGGAGTACTTCCGCGGGCACAACGATGTGGGCGGCATGGACGCCGTGCAGGCCGTGGACGCGCCTGCGCTGCTCGCCGAGTTCATGGCCGATGATGCCGCTGCCCGCGCCAAGTACGTGGGGACCTCGGAGCAGGCCATCCAGGTGAACGGCGTGATCGCCGCCATTGAAGCGGGAAGCGGCACGTCACCTGCCAACGTTCGCCTCGAGACCGGCGACCCCATGGCCAGCGTGGCCTGCGAGTTCGCCCCAACCGTTCTGCCCGCCGGGTGGAAGGCCGGAGACCACGTGTCGGTGAAAGGTATCTGCCAGGGCTACACCGGCGATGGCATGCTGCCGGGCGATGTGGTGCTGCAACGCTGCATCGATGCGGAACAATGATTGCCCAGCCCTCGGAAAATCCAAGAACATGAACCTGCTGAAGAACGCCCTTGCGGCCCTTGCCCTCGCCCCGCTCACCCTCCTGGCCCAGGACCGCTACATGACGCGCACCGGCCATGTCGAGTTCCACTCCTCCACGCCCATCGAGGATATCCACGCCGACAACGACAAAGTGGTGAGCGTGTGGGATGCCGGCACCGGCGCGCTCGAGATTTCCATGCTCATCAAGGCTTTCACCTTCAAGAAGGCGCTGATGCAGGAGCACTTCAACGAGAACTACATGGAGAGCGGCAAGTTCCCCAAGTCCAACTTCAAGGGAAGCATCGAGGGCGCCACCGCCGCGCAACTCGCGATGGCGGGCACCTATCCGGTCACCGTGGAGGGCCAGATCACCATCCACGGCGTGGAGAAGCCGGTGAAGGCCGAGGGCACCATCACCGTTGATGGCAAGGGCGGCATCCGCGCCGAGAGCCGGTTCCAGGTGAAGCCCGCCGATCACGACATCAAGATCCCCGGCACCGTGCGCGACAACATCGCCGAGAGCATCCTCGTCACCGTGCGCCTGGACTACGCCAGGATGCCCTGATAGGCGAAGCCGCCGCAACTTCACGCCATCATTCCCCAAGACGCATGCGCAAAATCCTGCTCCTGAACACCGCCTTGGTCCTGTCGGCATCCGCCTTCGCGCAGGACGATCTGCTGGGCATGCTGGGCGAGGAGGAGACCGGGCCGCAGTACACCAGCGCCGCGTTCAAGACCACGCGCGTGATCAACGCGCACAGCCTGGAGAACACCGCCGCCGGCGTGCTCGACTTCCGCATCGGCCACCGCTTCGGCCCCGGCAACGGCGGCCTACAGGACTTCTTCGGCATCGATGGCGCCACGGTGCGCCTCGGCTTCGATTACGGCGTGAACGACCGCCTCATGGTGGGTTTCGGCCGCAGCGGCTACCAGAAGACCCTCGATGCGTTCGTGAAGTACAAGCTGGTGCGCCAATGCGACGAAGGATGCAGCGCGCCCCTCACCCTGGCCATCGTCGCCGCCTCGTCCATGACCACGCTCGATGCGCAGGAAGTGCCCTGGTACGACCCCGCGCGCGAGGAC
>CAZFBP010000354.1:0-2977 GCA_964517255.1 uncultured Chryseobacterium sp. | reverse complement strand
CACGCGCCGGATTGCCGAACGGGCATTTCTTCGGGCCATCAACCCTTAGCGCGGATAGCACCACGCTCTATCTCTTCCTGCCGCATGGCGTTGGTGGCAGCGCGGAGATCAAAGGGCTCGACAACAAGATCTTGTCAGTGGAAGTGCTCGGTCGGTCAATGCCGTTGCAACACCGCGTTGTAGGCAAGATCAGTTGGAGCAAGGTGCCGGGACTGGTCTTCATCGACCTGAAGGAAGGCTTCGATGATCCGTGGATGACGGTGCTGAAGGTGAAGCTGGACGGGCCGGTGCGGCTGTACCGGGGGGAGGGGGGATACTGATCTTCACCACAGAGGCACGGAGAGCACAGAGGAATTCAACACAATACGTTCTCTGTGTCCTCTGTGCCTCTGTGGTGAACCGCATTCACCTCACCACGATCTCATCGCAGAACAACCAGCACTGGCCCTTGCTGCCGTGCCACGCGGGCAAGTCGCCGAGGTTTTTGGCGGTGAGGCGGATGTAGCGGGCGCTTTGAGGGAAGTCCCAAGGCTCCAGTTCGGCTTTCCTGGTCCCAAGCGTGACCTTCTTGCCTGCATCGGCGAACTCAATTGTACCCCACGTCATGAAAGTCGATCCATCAACAGAGTACTCGATGCTCACTGTAGTTGGGAGGAATATCCAACTCTGTTGATCGTGCAGGAATCCGGCCTTGACCGACTGGACGAATCGCGCTTCGCCCAGATCGATCGTCGCCACCATGTCCTTGCCGTACCAGCCCTGCCAACCATACTGGTAGTTGGTGCTGGCACGGAAGCCATCGATCAGCGCATCGGGCCCGCCACCCGGGTAGCGGGCGTCAGGCGGTGTCTCGAAACCGATCTTCTTGCCAACGGCCAAGTGGTTCACCGCACCGTGCTTCAGGTGCGCGCTGAATTCCGTGAAGTACTCATCCGGCGTGTTCCGCGTCTCGTGCAGCAGCAGATGGCCGTGCTTCTTTGCCCGGGATACGAAGGTCTCTAGCAACTCCTCGTAGTAATGTTTGGCGTGCCACCTTCCTGTGCTGTCCTTCTCGAAGAGGCCATTCGTGGCATGCGGCATCGCTCGCGCCACTTCCAGCTCCGCGTACATGATCCCCAGCCGCGCATCCTCAACACGCCATTGGTAGATCGTGTCTTCCTCCATCACGGCCGCCTCGGCGCTGTTGAAGAGCATCTTGTACTTCGCGAGGTTTTCCGGACTGAGGTAGCCGTCCTTGTGCGCCTGCGGGTGCTCGTAAAGCGTGAGCGACTTGCCGCTCTTGTCCAGCTCGTCTTCCAGTAGATGCGTGTACTTGTCGATGTAAACGCCCGCATCGCCGTAGAAATGATCCATGAAACGCCAGCGCAGCGAGTCCACGTTGAGGTCGGGGTTCCAAAGCAGCTTGGCGAGCATGTATGTGCGGAACTCGGGCATTTCACCACCGGGTGATGAGAGTCCTTGTTCGAAGACCATCGGCACGCCGTTGTCGCGGAAGAGCTGCAGGTTGGGCGCGAGCACCTTCCAGTTGGGGAAGGGCATCACCAGGTGTGAGAAGTTGATCACATAGTCCCACACGATGATGTTGTGCGTGAGACTCGACCATGCACGCAGGTCCGATGTGAACGAGCCGGGACGATCACGCGAAGCGATCGGCCTGCTGCGGTCCTCCTCGATGCTGCAGAGCATGATGTTCACGTTCGGCCGCGGCTTGGTGACTTGCGGCGCTTTGCGGCTGTACTGGTAGGCAAGCGTGCTGATCACCTTGTTAGGGAAGCTGTCGGCAACGGCGTTGGCGAAGCGCAGGATGCTGCCGCTGGGTGCGCCTTCGATGCTGTCGGTGCGGTGGCATAGCGCGCACTGGCAGTGGTTGAAGTTGTCCATCTGGCTCACGCTCCAATACCGCGCGGCAGGCTTGCGGGCCATCATCGCCCGCAGGCTGTCCACGGTGATGCGCAGTACCTCGGGGTTGCTCAGGCAAAGCTGGTCGGGAACGCGGGTGCCATTGCGCTCTGCGAAGTGATCCGGGTGCTTCTCGAAATGCGCAGGTGGAATGAAGCGATGCATGGTGTGGACCCAGAGGCCCCAGTCGGGGTCTTCGCTGTCGCGGGTCTTGATCACCTGGCGGATGCGGTGCTCGGCGGCATAGGCGCTGTCAGTTGCAGGGCCATAGAAGACCATGCGGAAGTCGAAGGCAGGAGTGTCCTGTGCGAAAGAACTCCATGGGATCAGCGCGAATGCAAGGCTCACACAGAGCCACGGAGAACACGGAGAAATGCGCTTCCGACTCATTATCGCTGAAGCTTCACAACAAGCATTCGCTCCCCTTCAACAGGGATCAGCTGGTCTGGAATGTCGATAGTCACAATACCGTTCTTAAGCATCACCTTGGGTCTCTCACGGTAGCCGAGGATGATGACTTTGGGCTTTGATCTTCCCTCCCATGGGAAGTGCCATCGCGATGTGGCGTCATCGCCGAATAGATAAATAGCTCGTTTCGTGGTATCGGTAGTGACACCTTCTACCACATCGTCATAAGGCATGTGCGCCCTCGTCCCATACACCGCCTCCCCATTCACCTTCAACCAGTCCCCCACTTCCTTCAATCGCACGTATGCCGTCGAGTCGAGTTGTCCATCCGGCCCGGGCGCAACGTTCAGCAGCAGGCTACCCCCGCGCGAAACCACCTTCACCAATGTGCGGATGATCTCGTCGGTACTCTTGTACTGCTCGTTCGGCACCCAGCTCCAACTGGTGCCCATGGGCATGCAGGTCTCCCAGGGCACGCCGAGGTCCGCGGCGGGCACGTGGCCTTCGGGCGTCACGTAGTTCTCGTATTCGCCGCCCACGGTGCGGTCCACCACGAGCAGGCCGGGCTGGTGGGTGCGCGCCATCGCAGCGATGCGATGCATGTCGATGTCCTGTTCGATGGTGATGGCTTTCTGCCAACTCACGCTGGTGTCGATGCTGTTGAAGGGCC
>CAZFBP010000353.1:0-3009 GCA_964517255.1 uncultured Chryseobacterium sp. | reverse complement strand
GTGGGGCTCAGCGTGATGGCCACGCAGGCCAGCGCGATCACCTTCCTCAGCACGCCGGGACAGGGCTACATCGATGGACTGGGATTCGTGCAGTTCTACTTCGGGCTGCCACTGGCCATGCTGGTGATCAACCGCGTGTTCATTCCGCTCTATTACAAGTGGAAGGTGTACACGGCCTACGAGTTCATCGGCAAGCGCTTCGATGCACGCGCGCGGCTGCTCACGGCGGGCCTCTTCCTCATCCAGCGCGGACTGGCGGCCGGCATCACGATTTATGCGCCCAGCATCATCCTCAGCAAGGTGCTGCACTGGCCGCTCAGCTGGACCTGCGTCTTCATCGGTACGCTGGTGATCCTCTACACCACCACCGGCGGCGCCAAGGCCGTGGGCGTGACGCACAAGCAGCAAATGGCGGTGATGTTCGGCGGGCTCTTCGTGGCCTTCGGGCTGGTGGTGTGGTACCTGCGCGAGCACATCGGCTTCGTGGAGAGCCTGCAACTGGCGCACGCCCTTGGGAAAACGGATGTCATCGACACCAGCTTCGACCCGGGCAACAAGTACACGCTGTGGAGCGGGCTCATCGGTGGCTTCTTCCTTCAGTTGGCCTACTTCGGCACCGACCAGAGCCAGGTGCAGCGCTACCTCAGCGGGCAGAACGTACAGCAGGCCCAGCGCGGGCTGTGGATGAACGCGCTGCTGAAGATCCCGATGCAGTTATTCATCCTGCTGACCGGTGTGCTGGTGTTCGTGTTTTACCTGTTCAATGCGGCGCCGGTGCATTGGAACAGCGCGAACGTGGCGGAGATGGCCGCAGAGGCGCAGAGGCGCGGAGAAATGCAAGAGATGAACCGCGTCGATGCAAGGACGCCACCGGAACGCGTTCAAGGCAACCGTACCGTCAACCCACCGGGTCGACCTAACGAGGTGCTGAAACAACACACAACCAATACCACCATTGTTGCCACCGCCGCTACTGCCTGGGTGACCGCCCACCGCGCTGGACAGCTTACCGACAACGAACAACTGACCAACGCACTGGCCGAGGACGCCCGCCTCCGCGAGGCCTACCGCGCCGAGGTGAAAGCCACCCTGCCCACCGCAGAAGCCAACGACAAGGACTACATCTTCATCACCTTCATCATGGACCACATGCCCATCGGGATCATCGGGCTGCTGCTGGCCATGATCTTCAGCGCGGGCATGAGCAGCACCAGCGCGGAGCTGAGCGCGCTGGCCACCACCAGCGTGGTGGACGTGGTGAAGAAGGAGCGCACGGACGGCGAGCAGGTGCGCGCCACGAAATGGGCCACAGTGCTCTTCGGGTTGCTGGCGCTGGCATTCGCGGCGCTGTTCTCGCTTTTCGAGAACCTCATCCAAGCGGTAAACATTATCGGCTCACTGTTCTACGGCACCATCCTGGGCATCTTCCTGGTGGCCTTTTTCCTGAAGCGCGTGGGCGGCGTGGCGGTGTTCATCGCGGGGCTGATCACTCAAATGCTCATCCTGCTCCACTTCGCGCTGGATCAGTACGATGTCTTCGCGACCGAGCACGGCGATCCACTAGAGCTCGCGTTCCTGTGGTACAACCTGCTGGCCCCGGCTGTGCTGATCACGCTCGCCCTCTTAATCCAGGCTGTGCGGCCCCTGCGAACGGCTTGAAACCGGCCCTGAATGCGGAAGCCCCTCGCAAGGGGCTTCCGATGATGACGCGAAACGCGACCTACTTCTTCGGCTTGGCCGGCGCCTTCGCCGGTGAAGCGGGCAGCAATTTCGTCCACTCCTCGATTTTCTCGCGATTCATCTTCACGTAGTTGGCGTCCTTCTCGGTCTGGGCAAGCGCCATGCTCTCGTTGGCAGCAGCGATCGCCTCCGCGTACTTGCCATTCGCAGCGTTCGCCCTAGCGAGTGTGTGCGTATTCCAGTACTTCTTCTCCATGCTCACGCTCTTGCCGGCCCATTTGAGCGCTTCCTCCAGGCGCACGCCGCGATCCAGGCAGAAGCGCGCGCTGCTGTGGTACGCGCCGTACTTGGCGTCGCTCTTGGAGAGGGCTTCTTCGATGTTCTTCATGGCCTGCTCCGTGCAATCGGCCGTGATGGTGATGGGCACCCAGACATCCGCCCAATTCAAATTGAGCATGGCATCGTCGCGGTCTCCCAGGGTGAACGAGAACGTGAGGGTCTCCACGGGATCCGCCACAGGCTTTGGGAAGACCTTGATCATGAGCACATCCTCTTCGGGCTTGCGCTCATCAGCGCCCCAGAGCTCGGTGTTCTTGTTCAGCATCACCTCCCACACCTCCTTGCCCGGCGTGGTGAAGAGCGAGTATTTACCCGCGGGCACTTTCTCGCCGCCGAAGACGATCGGCGTATCGAACTCGATCGTGGTGCACTGGTTGGCACCGGTGCGCCACACCTCACCGAATGGCACCAAGGCGCCGAAGATGGCCCGACCTTTCGCGCTGGGCCGGCTGAACTCGATCTTGAAGGTGGTGAGGCCGACCATCTGCTCCAGCTTGCCCAAAGGGCTGGGCTGGGGGAGCTGTTGTGCGCTGGCCAGGAGAGGCGCGGCCAGCAGCGCCGTGAGGAGGATGTGCTTCATGTATGTGCTGCCGTGGTGCATTTCGCGGCGGGGCACGAATGTAGGGCTGGGCGAGGGAGGCCTCAGGCCACCTTCAGGTTGCTGAGGCGCGAGCGGTCGAACTTCTCACGGGCGTAGCTCAGCGTGACGCGCAGCTCGGCAGGGCGGTCCGGCGCGCCGGGCATCTCGTACATGGCGTCGGTCATGATGGCCTCGCAGATGCTGCGCAGGCCGCGCGCGCCCAGCTTGTAATCGAACGCGCGCTCCACGATGAAGTCGAGCACCTTCTTGTCGAAGGTGAGCTTCACGCGGTCCATGTCGAAGAGCTTCACGTACTGCTTGATGAGCGCGTTCTTCGGCTCGGTGAGGATGCGGCGCAGGGCCTCGCGGTCCAGCGGGTCCAGGTAAGTGAGCACCGGGAAGCGGCCGAT
>CAZFBP010000352.1:1923-3015 GCA_964517255.1 uncultured Chryseobacterium sp. | reverse complement strand
CGGCATGCACCAGCGCGTTGGCGTCGATGGGACGTGTCTGTCCGCAACTCACGAATTGGTTGTAAGGGATGTCCATGAGCTTGGTGCGTGGGCAGGCAGCCTCCGTATTGCTGACGCGGAAGCGGCTGGCCTGGCCCCACACGGCGTAGTTGCCAGACACGCGGCTGCGCACCTTCACGTTGTACAAGGTTCCCTGAGCCAATTGGTTGCCGCTCCAGCCATTGATCTTGAAGTGGCAGGCGCGAATCGGGCTCGCCGCCAGGCCGTTGGCCGTGTTGTGGCTCTGGAAGCGCTTGAAGCTGTAACCGCCGTTCGGGTTGTACCACCACATCTGGTAACCGCTGGTGGCCGCATTCGGGCCGCCGTACTGGGCGCTCACCGCCGGGTTGTCGTTGGCCACGACATACTCGGCTACGCAGGGGCTGGTGCGCCAGTCGGTCTTGTCGATGCTGGTGTAGATCAGGCGATCATCGCCCATGGGCAGGCAGAAGCCTTCGTTGGCCGCGATGGCGCTGACGCTGCCAGTGGTGAAGCCACCGATACCGAACTCATCGCGCCTGTTGTCGATCAGCCTGCGCTGCTCGCCAGGTCCTTCGTACAGCACGTAGCCGCCGCCCAGGATGCCGTCCCCGCCCGCATCGGTCACGCGCAGGTAGTAGCAGCCATCAGGCAGCGCGCCTATGCTGGTGAAGCCGCTCACGTTGCTCGGGAAGGAGTTGATCGGCACGCTGAACATCAGGGCGTTCGTTCCCTGCTGGTAGATCGAGTAGGCCGTCTGTCCGCCGTTGGCATCGGTCCACACCTTGAAGGTGAAGTCGTTGCCGGCGAAGAGGACCGTGGTGCTGCCGTAAGCGGTGCAGCCCAGCGACGACACCGCCACGTTGTAGGTCGTGTTCGCGGTGATGTTGTCGGCCGTCACGCTCGCGGTGTTGTCCACGCCGCCGAGGAAGGAACCGCCCGTCCACAGGTAGGTGAGCGCATCCTGGCCACCGGTCACGTTCACCGTATAGTCCTCCGTCTCGCCATAGTTGACCACGCCGCAGGATGGGACAGCGCCCACATAGGCCAACCTCACACGCATGCGCGTGCTTA
>CAZFBP010000352.1:0-1913 GCA_964517255.1 uncultured Chryseobacterium sp. | reverse complement strand
CCGCGAAGCTGTTGGTGCCTGCGATGGCCGCCAAGGGCCCGCCGCTGGGGTATTGCTCGCCGGCATCCACGAAGTCGCCGTCCTGGTTCCAGTCCACCCAGGCATGCAATTGGTCACCGCTGAAGAAGGTGTTGATCAACACGCTCACCGTCTGGCTAGCGCCTGCCGCCAGGCTCGTGCTCTGGGCGGTGAAATCGGCGTAGCCACCCGCGCCGAGCGTGCAGCCCGAGGTGTTGTTGATCGCACCGAAGGTGACGTTCTCGATCCACTCATCGAAGCCACACGTGCCGAACGATGTGCCGGCCGTGCAGTAGGAAGCCGCAGGCAGGCTCGCGCTCACGTTCAGCAGGCTGTTCTGCCCTGCGATCACCATGGGCGGCGTGGCCGTCACGTTGTTGATGGTCGGGGTGGGATTCGCGCTGAGCAGGTACACCGCCGGCGCCGAGGGGCAACCGTTGAAGGTGGCCACCACCGAGTAGCTGCCGTTGTTGGCGCTGCTGATGTTGTTCAAGGCCACGTTCTGCGTGGTCTGCCCGCCCACAGGCGCGGCGCCGCTCCAGAGCCAGCTGTCAGGGGTGCCGGTGATCGTGTTCGCGGTGAGCACGATGTTGGCGCCCGCGCAGGTGGGCACGTTCGATGTCACATCAACTACCGGGGTCAGCGTGGAGGTCACGTTGACGGTTGGGGTCACCGTGCCGCTGCAGGCGTCGGTGACCAGGCAGCTCCATGTGCCGGCGATATTGGCCGATTGCGTAGCAGCCGTGCCCATGGGGTTGTTGCTCGGGTCGTACCACTGGTAGGAGTAGGGGGGCACGCCACTGGTGGGCGTGGCTGTGAGCAGCACGCTGTTGCCGGTGCAGAAGCTCGGTGAGGCAGGCGTGATGTCAGCCGACGAGATGGGATCGAGGACCGTCACGGTCACCGTTTCCTCCTCGGGGCAGCCACCGGGCACCACGGCCGATACCGTGAAGACGGTCGTGCTCGCGATTCCAGTTGCCAGCACAGGGCTTCCCACCAGGCCGCCAGGGTTCCAGGTGTACACCGTGCCGGGCACTTCAGGCAGCAACCAGCGGTAGATGCGGCCATCGCCGGGCCACACGCTGTTGTTGAAGTCCTCCGTCACCGTGCTCACGGAGTGGGCAGGGCTGCTCACGCTCTGGAACGCGTTGGCCGTGCCACCGGCGAGGCCGATGCTGGCACCGCTGTCGCTGACTCCCGTTGACGGGCCGTAGCGCAGCTCGATGATACCGCTCTCATAGAGCCACACCTGCATGAGCATGGTAGTGGCCAGACCCGAACCCGGATAATCGCGCACCTTCCATTCCACTACGCGGATGTAGCTGCCGGGGCTGCCGAAGAGCTTGGTCTGCACGTAGCCATCGCTGCCCGTGTGCAGGTCGTCCCACCAGGGAGTGATCAACGGGCGTGGCGTGCTCGTCGCCAGGCTATTGCCCAACGAGGCATTGCCACTCGCGCCCAAGGTCATCTGGCCGTTGCTGCTGGCGAAGAAGGTGGTGTAGTTGGTCGCTTCGTAATTGAAGCTGAAGCCCATGGCCGCGCTGGGGCTGGCGGAATCATCGTAGCCCGCGCCCAGGAGCACGGTGGCCCCGGTCATATCGGCCAAGGTGCCGCCGGTCTCGGTCTGGAACACGTAGGTGGGGATCGGGCCGCTGCCGCCGCTGGCCACCGCGCTGAGCGTGCTGCTGCCACCGGCGCAGATCGTGGTCGGGCTGGCGCTGGCAGTCACGGTGGGCTGTCCGGCGGGCGCCACAACGTTGATCGTGCCCAGGTTGCGGGTGCAAGCCGCATCATCGTCGTTGATCAAGAGCACCTGCACCGCATCGCCCGGGTTGAAGGGTCCGATGTTCGTGGCGTAGGGCGCGTTGAGGCCCGGGATGTCCACGGGCGTTCCG
>CAZFBP010000351.1:0-3026 GCA_964517255.1 uncultured Chryseobacterium sp. | reverse complement strand
ACTTGAGCATCGAGATCCTCTTCGAGGACCGCATCAACAGCCCATCAACAGCAACGAACACGTTGTGAGTCTCCCCCGAACCCCCTCGTTGAAATCCACAACAACAACATCAACAAAGGTCAATTGACACAGTTAACCGAACGGACCTGAGAGAATTGCTCGGGATCCTTCAACAGCGGGCTGAGTACCTGATGTCTCGTGGTGCGACGCTGAATAATCCGCACATCCCGAAGAGCTTCCTGAAGCGGTTCGATGACCAACTGATCACCAAGGAGCATGCGGCGAGGAGCAGGGAGAAGTTCGCCATGTATTGCAGGAACCGATAGGGCGTGAGCTTCCTCATGGCCGTGAAGCAGATGATCGAGGACCCCGACAAGATGGTGCTCGGGAACAAGGAGGCGGGGGAGGTGCTGTTGGGGCTCTGAAACGAGACACCCCGCGCGCACCGCCATCGGTCCGCGCGGGATGCGATCAGATGGCCTCAAGCCTTCTTCCCGCTCCCCAGCACCATGCCTGCTACAGCTGCGGTGAGCGCGGCGAGCACGCCGCCGGCCAGGGCATCGACCACGATGTACATGCGCTCGTAGAAGAGGTTGCTCATGGCGTGCATCATCAGGTCGAAGTTGGCTGAGAGCAGGAAGCCGATGAGGAAGCCAGGCAGCAAGGCGCCCTGCGCGGTGGTGACGCCCATTCGGAACATCACGTACGCCATCAGGCAGCCATAGGCCACGTTGGCCGCGATCAGCGACAGCCAGCTCCAGTTCTCCTCAGCCTTCATGAAGCCCTCGAACTTGTTCATGGCGGCTTCGGAATAGCTGTGCAGGGCGATGCCGTAGATGCCCCATCCGAGCAGGAAGGCGGCTACCGAGGCGGCCAGGGCGGCGAGTACCAGTTTCATGTTCATGGCAGGTGGGTTTGGTGAATCGAAGCTAGGCGCCTGCTCCGGATCGGACGGGAAGGGCTAGCCCCCTTTTCCACCGTGGAGTGTGCGGAACCGCTAACCTGAAGCGGGTAGCAGAGCAATGCGCGTAAGGCCATCGCTGAACAGTGAGAACCAGCAACCGAGGCCATTCACGCGAAGAACTCGTCGAGTTCCGCGCGGAAATACTGCAACGCGTTCTTCACGCCCAGCGGCAGTCCTCCGCCCAGCGCGCACAAGGAGCCGATCTCCATGGTCTCGATCAGGTCGTTGAAGAGCGCGCGATCGATCTTGCGACCGGTCTTCGCGCCCACGATCAGCTCCTTGCCGCGCGTGCTGCCGATGCGGCACGGGAAGCACTTGCCGCAGCTCTCCAGCGAGGTGAACTCGAAGAGGTGCTCCAGGTAATCCACCATCGGGAAGTCCTGCGGGATGCTCAGTACGCTGGCATGGCCTAGGAGGAAGCCTTCTTTCTGGAAGCTCTCGAAGTCGATGCCGAGCGCGTTGATCTTGTGCAATGGCACAATGCCACCCAGTGGGCCACCGATGTGCAGCGCCTTGGTGGGGCGCGAGAAGCCGCCGCCGAGCTCGTCGATCACCTTGGCGAGCGGAGTGCCGCATTCCACCTCGTAGATACCGGGGCGCTTGAAGCCGCTGTCGAGGCACACGAGCTTGCTGCCCTTGCTCTTCTCGCTGCCCAGCTTCGCGAAGGCTGCGCCGCCATTGGCGATGACCCAGGGCACGCAAGCCAAGGTCTCCACGTTGTTCACCACGGTAGGGCGGTTGAAGAGCCCTTGCTGCGCGGGATAGGGCGGCCGCGTGCGCACCTCGCCGCGCTTGCCTTCGATGCTGTTGAGCAGAGCGGTCTCTTCACCGCACACATACGCGCCCGCCGCCTTGATCACCTTGAAGCGGTAGTTGAAGCCGCTGCCTTTGATGTCGTGCCCGATCCAGCCGTTGGCTTCCAAGTCGCGCACCGCCTGCTTCACGATCTCCACCGCTTCCGGGTATTCCGCGCGGATATACAGCACGCCCGTATCCGCGCCCACGCAATAGCCGGCGATCATCATGCCCAGCAGCACGCGGTGCGGGCGCTGCTCCAGCAGGTAGCGGTCGCTGTACGCAGCGGGATCGCCCTCGTCGGCGTTGCACACGATGTACTTGCGCGGCGTGCCGTTTTCGGTGGTGTCTTCGGCATTGCGACAGGCCTCCAGCTTGAAGCCCATGGGGAAGCCCGCGCCGCCGCGCCCGCGGATCGTCGCGGTTTTGATCTCGTTCAGCACATCGGCGCTATCGCTCTTCAGCACCCGCTCCCACACAGCATAGAATTCCTCCAGCGATGGCATCGGCGCGGTGAGGATGGGCGAGGTCATGGAGGTGCCCACGTGGTATCTGTCCATGTTGGGGAAGGACGAGCCTACGACAACCTTCAACCCCTCAACCCCCAACCCGCGACCAACCACTTCCGCTAATCGGTCGATCGCATCCCCGCTGTGATTCAACCCGCCCACGTTGAATGCGCTGTTCTCATAGCAGCGGCCCAGGCAGCACATGTGGCCGATCTCCTCGGGCTTGAAGTGCTTCGCCAGCTCATGATGCACCTTCTCCTGCGTGCCGGCCACCAAGCAGGCGCTGCCGTTGCACACGTAGGCCTTCTTGCCCTGGTTCTCCTTCTTCAGGAAGTCGTAGAACGAACTGGTGCCATAGGTGATGGCTTCGCCGATGAGGAAGTCATCAGCGATCTGCGTGAGGGCGCGATCCTCGGGCGTGCCGGTGGCGGAAGCCGCTTGCTGAAGGCGCTCCCAAAGTGGATCCTCGAGTTCCTTGCCGTCGCGGCCGGAAAGGGAGGAGATGTTCTTCGACATGCGCCGAAGGTATGCGGCGGCTTCAACCCTGTTGCCGACCTTCGCCCTTCGCTCATCCCAATCGCATGAAACGCATTGCCCTCTTCACGCTGCTTCTCGCACCCCTCCTCGCCTTCGCGCAGCCGGCCCCGGCAGGCAAGCTCGCCCCCTTCATCCATGACGATCTGCTCCTGATCGATCGCATCAGCGGCCTTGCTGTAGATCCAGCAGGCACCAAGGCCATCTTCAGCGTGCGCGCCACC
>CAZFBP010000350.1:0-3027 GCA_964517255.1 uncultured Chryseobacterium sp. | reverse complement strand
CACGCCCACCGAGGAAAGCGTGCGCCGCGCCATGGCCATCCAGCTCATCATCAACAAGGAGCTCGGCCTGGCCAAGAACGAGAACCCGCTGCAGGGCAGCTTCATCATCGAAGAGCTCACCGACTTGGTGGAAGAAGCCGTGCTCAGCGAGTTCGACCGCATCACCGAACGCGGCGGCGTGCTCGGCGCCATGGAGACCATGTACCAGCGCAGCCGCATCCAGGAGGAAAGCCTCTACTACGAAACGCTGAAGCACACCGGCGAATACCCGATCATCGGCGTGAACACCTTCCTCAGCAGCAAGGGCTCACCCACCATCCTGCCCAAGGAGGTGATCCGGGCAACAGAGGAAGAGAAGGAAGCCCAGATAGCCACCGTGGAGAACTTGAGAGCGGCCTACGCGGAGGAAGCGGCCAAGGCTATCAAGGACTTACAGCAGGCAGCCATACGCAACGAGAACATGTTCGAGGTCTTGATGGAGGCGACGAAGTACTGTTCGCTTGGGCAGTTGACTGAGGCGATGTTTGAGGTTGGTGGGCAGTACCGGAGGAACATGTAAGGTGTTCGGGCGTGCCCCTCGCAAAGCCTCGGGTAGTGCTCTTGCGCCCAAGTCTTCGGCTGAATTACCAGCCTCCGGGCTGTCGCGTTTGATCGCTCACGCGAGAAACATCAATTACCTATCTTTGAATGACTAACCAATCTCAACTGGGCAATGGGCTACTGCAAGAAGTGCAAGACTGCATTGATCACTTGTCGTGAATGTGGTGGGAGCGGTAGAAGAGCAGGTGGGAGTAGGTGTGTGGATTGCGCAGGCACGGGCGAGCGTTGTCACGTTCACGGCTCTAATCATGGGAACTGAGACGTTCTCGCTACTCGTCAAACCTCTAAACCCTTTAACACATGGGACTTTTCAGTGGAGTACTCGGTGGTTCACGTTCTTACCCGAACAATGAGCCGGAAGCAGTTCTGGGCATGCTCATAGCCATCATCGCTGCCGATGGAAGCATATCGGACGATGAGAAGAACAGCTTCATGTATTTGGCGAACAACACTAAGGCACTGGGACCTATGCCAGCGAAAATCTTTTGGGAACACGTCGAAACGTCCCAGAACATGGTTCGACGTGAAGGGGCGCAAAGCCTAATGGAGAAGTGCGTGGCTTACATCACCGCTGAGAAGCGCAAGCCACTATTCATCAACGCATGTGACCTGATCATGAAGGATGGTCGGGTCGAACCCGAGGAAGAAGCGATCATCGAAGGATTGCAGCGCCGTTTGGGTATCGACGATGCTTTCGCGCAAAATGCAGTTTCGGTCATCTTGACCAAGTACAGTCTGTAGTACGCGGACGCGGGATGTCAACCAGGCCAAGCCTTCAACTCATATGGAGCAGATCACCTTTGATCAGGCAGTTGAGTTGCTTGAGATCACGGACATCAAGTCGATAGCGCCACGTGATCTTCCCAGCATTGCCAAAGCAGCAAAGAAGCGCTGGCATCCCGATACAATAACCCATAAGGAGGACGCGAAGGAAGTTGAGCGGTACACAAGGAACTTCCAACATATCGATGAGGCTGTCTCACTTATCGGCCAGTATCTGGATGGTTCTATCCATGCAGGCCAGAAGAGGAAGGCGGGTCCGGGAAGAGCGTATCAGGAACCAGAGGAAATCATCCGGCAGAACGCTTCCGAGATTCAGTCAACATTGCATTCCATATGGCAGAAGGTCAAGGCGACGAGGCACAAGTGGACTGAAGAAGAGGTGGTACTCAGTGATGGATTCCGATTGAAGGATCTTATTGATCAAGACTTCGAGGATGACATCGCGGCCATGTCACTCATTTCGTTCGTGTATGGAGTAGTGCTTTGTGGTCTTGTCGGCCTCCTGCTCGGACTCATTGCACCGCCACTCGGTGTCATCGTCGGCGTATTCTGGCTCCTGCAAGCCTTATCTTGTTTGGCTGGGGTACTGCCGATTTCACGATTTTGGATGCCCGATGTGGTACAGGGGCCGATGATATGGTTCGTCAACTTCGGGCTCGGGATTTACCACTGGTCAAGGCGTGAAGCTGAGATGACCGACAAGGCCTGGCTGCAACTCCTTGTGTATCTGCCAGCGCTTGCGGCGAAGGCCGTCAAGTACGCCATCCTCTGGCCGACCTATGAGATCGCGAAGCTTTTCATTGGTGATCGCGTCGTGGGTGTCGTCAAGAAAAAGGTCAACTACTACGGTGGTTACGCTGACTGGTACGTTGATCAACTCATCGGTAAGACACCGGGCAACATGTCCAAGGATGAACTCTTCGACTTGTCCGGGCTTTACGAAGCATTCAAGGACATCAAATCATGAAAAATGAACCCATTTGAACGCCCACCCGGACGACCAGAAGGATCGCCATGCGGCCGATGCGCAGGCAAAGGCAAGGACAAGGATGGCAATACCTGTCAACGCTGCAAGGGCTCTGGGAAGGAGCCGAGGAACTGAAAAGACCAAGTGGGGCTGTATTGGAGACATCTCATCGGCTTCATCAAGACCTTGCTGATGGTGGCAATCTAGTTGATAATCCATTGCTGACCTCAACCGAAAACATTCAAGATCATGGCACATAGGAACTGCGCCGAATGCGGTAAGGACAAAGAGTTAACGGGTGGCAAGGTCTGCGAGAAGGGGCATTTCATCTGCAAGCACTGCGTCAACAAGGACAGTGATTTCCTCTTCAGCAGGCCAAAGTCCAAGTGTCCGATTTGCAGTACAAGGCTCAAGTAGGTGTAGGCTGTGCTGCGTGAGCGGGCGAAGCAGCAGCCCGGCGCTGGAAGGGCCTTGCGGATGCGTGCAACGAGGAGGCACGACGAAGGAGTGACCCCGCAGTGCCGCAGCCGCTGGCCCTGACAAGTTCGGCTAAAGCGTAGCACGCGACCCGGCTGCATTTGAGCCGGGGCACGCCCAAAGAACCACCAGGCGTAGAAGAACATCAGCACCGAGTTCGCGCTGCGCCTCATGGGCGACGTGCAGCAGTACTTCATCGA
>CAZFBP010000349.1:0-3035 GCA_964517255.1 uncultured Chryseobacterium sp. | reverse complement strand
GCCGCAACGCCGAACCCGGCAACTGCACGGTCACCCTCGCGCATAGCCGCACCGTCGATCTTCCCGCCATCACCCGCCAGGCCGACATCCTCATCGTGGCGGCAGGACGGCCCGAGCTCATCGGCGCCGGCATGGTGAAGGAGGGCGCCGTGGTGGTGGATGTGGGCATCCACCGCATCGAAGACACGGGCCGCAAGAGCGGGTTCCGCCTCGTAGGCGATGTGCGCTTCGACGAGGTGGCGCCGAAATGCGCATGGATCACCCCCGTGCCCGGCGGCGTGGGCCCCATGACCATCGCGAGCCTCCTGCTCAACACCTTGAAGGCCGCCGCCACCCGTTGACCCCGTCTTGGTGCCGTGGCGCGGTGAGAACCGTTCCCGCTACTTTGGCCGCGAATGGACGAAGTCGGTCGATCGGGCTATTTCGGCAAGGGCAGCAGCTCCCGCAGTACACGAAGCAGGAGCAGCCGCACGCGGCGCAAGGAGCGCGCGGAAGGCTCTGCGTGGCATTGGTTCAAGCACGACCTGAAGGCCATGCGCGAGGGCCACGTGAAGCGCACTTCCACCGCGCACAAGCGATTCGTGATAGCCTTGGTCCTGATCGGCGCAGTGCTTCGCGCGTGGCTGCTGGCCAAGCCGGTCACGGTGGGCGAGGCCAGCGCTTACATGGCCTTCGGCACGCAATCGGTGCTGGGCATCATCACCGATTACAGCCTGCCCAGCAACCATGTGCTGCACACCCTGCTGATGAAGCTCAGCACGAGCATCTTCGGCCTGAGCACGTGGAGCATGCGCCTGCCCGCCTTCCTGGCCGGGGTGCTCGCGTTGCCGCTCTTCTACGTGCTGGTGCGCTCGCTATTCAACCGTTACATTGCCCTGATGGCCCTGGCCATGTGCGCCGCGAGCCCGCAGCTCATCGAAATCAGCACGCTGGCCCTGGGCTATAGCATGGTCTGGGTGGCCATGCTCACCGCCTTGCTGCTTGGCCGGCACCTGGTGCGCGAGAACAACATCTGGAGCGCGGTCTTCCTTGGTCTGGCGCTGGCCCTGGGCATGTGGAGCGTGCCCAGCATGATCTTCTGCGCCATCACCGTGTACCTCTGGGCGCTTTTCACCGTGCTGGGCAAGTACCAGCGCTCGCTCAGTGAGCGCTCCGCCATGCTCGGCCTCTCGGTAGTGGTCTTCATCCTGGCCACCCTGCTGCTCTACCTGCCGGTGGTGCTGGAGCACGGCGTGGACATGCTGTTCCACCATGTGAGCGAGGGTGAGCGCACCTGGGCCGCGTTCCGCGGCACCTATGCAGAGCATGTGATCGATTTCTGGATCTGGATGGCCGAGCCCACCTACGGCTGGGTGCTCTTCCTCGGCTTCGGCGCGCTCTTCCATGCCTCGTACATCTCGGGCAAGTTCCGCGCGCTGGCTTTTGCCATGCTGCTGGGCGCGGTGCCTCTGGCCACGGGCCTGATGGATGCGGGCAAGCCCTGGCAGTGGAGCTACGCGGTCTTCTTCTTCAACCTCGGATCGGCCATCGGCTTGTTCTATCTCCTGAAGCTGGTGCAGGAGCGCGTGTTCAAGACCCTCGGCAAGCGCACGCGCACCGGCTGGGCCGCAGTAGTGCTCGTGGCCCTCTTCGGCAGCGGCCTCGATGTGGCCGTGCGGCGCATGGCGCATCAAGGCGAATCGAGGTTGAGCGCGAATTTGCTGGGACAGGTGCTGCGCCCCGACGACCGGCTCTGCTTCGATGTGCGCATTGAATCCATCATCGGCTTCGAGCTGCTGGCCCAGGGCATGGACCGCGCCCGGCTGCAGGCGCTCCTCTCGCCGGTGGCGCCCATGCCGGCAGGATCTACGCTCTGGCTGGGCGTGGGCCGCAGGAGCGGGCCCAGCGCGGCCGAGGCGCTCGGGCGCTGCGGCCATTCGGCCGATGGCTTCTCCGCTCCGGTATCCTACAAGCATTGGGAGCGTTTCGAGATATTCGCGGCCCGAAAGCGCTGACCCCTTGCGTTCTCTGAACGCTCTCGGTTGAGCAACCCTCAACCCGCGCTTGCATCAACCTTCAACCCTCAACCTCCGAGCAATGTCCGACGAAGGCCGCCAGATCATCTTCAACATGGTGAAGGTGGGCAAGACCCTGCCCTCCGGCAAGAAGATCCTCAACGACATCTACCTCGGCTTCTACTACGGCGCCAAGATCGGCGTGCTCGGCCTCAACGGCTCGGGCAAATCCACGCTGATGCGCATCATCGCCGGCAAGGAGAAGAGCCACGATGGCGATGTGCACCTGAGCCCGGGCTACTCCATCGGCCACCTGGAGCAGGAGCCCGAGCTCGATGAGAGCAAGACCGTGATCGACATCGTGCGCGAAGGCGTGCAATCGACCATGGACCTGCTGAAGGAGTACGAGGAGGTGAACAACAAGTTCGCCGACGAGGACGTGCTCGCGGATCCCGACAAGATGGACAAGCTGATCGCGCGTCAGGCCGCCTTGCAGGACCAGATCGAGGCGAGCGATGCCTGGAACATCGACCAGAAGCTCGAAGTGGCCATGGATGCGCTGCGCTGCCCCGATGGCGACCAGCCCATCAAGGTGCTCTCCGGCGGTGAGCGCCGCCGCGTGGCGCTCTGTCGCTTGCTCTTGCAGAATCCGGACATCCTCCTCCTTGACGAACCCACCAACCACCTCGACGCGGAGAGCGTGGCGTGGCTGGAATTGCACTTGCAGCAATACAAGGGCACCGTCATCGCCATCACCCACGATCGCTACTTCCTCGACAACGTGGCGGGCTGGATCCTGGAACTGGATCGCGGTGAAGGCATCCCCTACAAGGGCAACTACACCACCTGGCTGGAGCAGAAGACCGCGCGCCTCGCGCAAGAGGAGAAGCAGGAGAGCAAGCGCCAGCGTGTGCTGAAGCAGGAATTGGAATGGGTGCGCAGCAACGCCAGCGCGCGCCGCACCAAGAGCAAGGCCCGCTTGCAGAACTACGAGAAGATTCAGAGCGAGAGCGTGAAGGTGATGGAGGCCAAGCTCGAGAT
>CAZFBP010000348.1:0-3046 GCA_964517255.1 uncultured Chryseobacterium sp. | reverse complement strand
ATGCAGCACCCAGGCAATGGCCCAGAAGTGCGGGAACTGCCAGATGAACTGCATGGCGAAGAGCAGTCCCGGCCCCAAGCCGAATTCGCTGGTGGCCGCCACATAGCCGAGCATGGGAGGGAAGGCGCCGGGGAAGGCGCCCACGAACACCGCCCACGGCGTGTGCTTCTTCATGGGCGTGTACAGCCCCGCGTACATGAAGAGCGAGATGAAGCCCAAGATGCCGGTGAGCGGCCCGAAGGCGGCCCAGAGCATGGCGATGCCCAGGCTCCCGGCGAGGAATGCGGCCACGATGGCCTCCGCTGCGGAGAGCGTGCCCTTCACCAACGGACGCTCCGCCGTGCGGCGCATCAGGGCGTCCTCGTTCACTTCAATCACCTGGTTCAGCGCGTTAGAGGCTCCGGTGAGCAAGGTGCCGGCCACGCAGAGCAGCACGAGGTCAACGCCGCTGAAGGAGCCGGGGGCCACGCCTAGGAGGTAGCCCAGCGCCGCGCTCACCACCACCAACGAAGCGAGCCGCAATTTGAAGAGCGCCACGACCGCGCGGAGCACCATGCCGAAGCTGCGCTCGCCGAGGTATGCCTGTGACCTGCTCACCGGCCGCGAAAGTATCCGGCTGAGGTGAACCGGCACGCGAAGTACGCCGGACTACCTTCCGCCCATGCCCGATGCCCGCGAGCGCGCCTCACTCATCAAGGCAGAGGCGCATCGGCTCGGCTTCATGGCCTGCGGCGTGGCGAAGGCCGACTTCCTGGAAGAGGAAGCGCCCCGGCTGGAGCAATGGCTGCGGCAGGGCAGGCACGGCGCCATGGGCTATATGGCCAACCACTTCGACCTGCGCCTGGATCCACGCAAGCTGGTGCCTGGAGCAAAGAGCGTGATCAGCCTGGCTTGCAATTACCACGCGTCACCGCAGCAACAGGACCCCGAGGCCCCCAGGATTAGCACCTATGCCTACGGCCGCGACTACCACAAGGTGGTGAAGAAGCGCCTCAAGCCATTGATGGAGCTCGTCGAGGAGCGATTCGGCGAAGTGGTCCTGCGCGCCTTCGTTGACAGCGCGCCCGTGATGGAGAAGGCCTGGGCGCAGCGCGCTGGCGTGGGATGGATGGGCAAGCACACCAACGTCATCCGCCAGAGCGCGGGTTCATGGTTCTTCCTCTGCGAATTGATCACCGACCTGGACCTTGAGCCGGATGCGCCCGCCACCGATCATTGCGGCACATGCAGGCGGTGCGTGGATGCGTGCCCGACCGATGCGATCACGCCCTACGGAGTCGATGGCAGCCGCTGCATCAGCTACCTCACCATTGAACTGAAGGAGGCCATCCCGCAGGAGTTCGCGGGGAAGCTGGAAGGATGGGCCTTCGGCTGCGACGTGTGCCAGCAAGTATGTCCGTGGAACCGCTTCGCCACGCCGCATGCCGAGCCCGAGTTCACGCCCAAGCCCGAATTGATGGCGCTCTCCGATGCGGAGTGGCACGGCATGACCGAAGTGGTCTTCGACCGGCTCTTCGAAGGCAGCGCCGTGAAGCGCACCAAGTTCGCCGGCCTCAAACGCACACTGGGATTCCTGCGAACTGGCGAATAGATGCGGCGCAGCATTCAACCTGCAACCCTCAACCGCGAGCTATGCAACTTGCGGGTCGGGCCAACCTCCAACATCTAGCTCCTCATGGTGCTCTGGAACACCTCCACGATCACATCCTTGTACAAGTGACCGAAGGTGGCCAGGCACCAAGCCTTGAGCACGAGCTGATCCCCCTGCCCCACCCATTTACGGGCCTTGATCAATTCCTTCTTGAACAGGCGCGGGTCGAAACTGACTTTCTGGAGCACCTGTTTGCTGAACTCCATCATCTTCCTTCCTTGGTCCATCATCACGGTTCGGGTTTAGCGAGGCTGAAGGTAAGCTGTTGCTGGTGGAATGGGCGGTCCCGCGGCTCTTGGTTTTCCACAAGTGGCGCATCCGTCGGTTAGATCAAACGGGAAGGCCCCCCCGTTGGTATGCGGAAGCGGGCAAGAGGGGTGTTATGGCACGAATTCCCGCTCGGCGGCTTGCAGCACCTCGTTCGATGAAGCTTCATAGACATAGGCCACGAGGGCGCAATTCGCGGGGTCCCAGGCCGGGTCCATGGGCACGCCAACGTATGAGAAGGTGAGGGTATCGCCGACGCTGGCGCTACTGGCAACGGCCACCCGGCCCCAAGCGCCATCGAGGGTCTTGCGGAACACGTGCCGGTGGTCGTAGAACTCCACATCAGGGGGCGCCACCAACGAGTTGTACTGCCAGTCGATCACATGGTCCTCGGTGAGGTACACCGTGAGCTTGTGCTCACTGCTGATGTCGGCGAGCAGGGCCACCTTCACCGTGGCGCTCACCGTATTCGCACCCGCGTCGTGCGCCAGGTCGTCGATCCACACGTTCACCAGGGCGTCCTCGTTCACGATGGCGTCCACGGCACTGCCCCAATTGGCGCTGGAGAGCACGGTGACGTTGTCATAGGGCGTTCGGTTCACCATGCCCGAGGGCAGGAAAGTCACCGCGTAATTGGTGGCGTACGCCTGGCCCTCCGAAGTGCGGAAGTCGGTGGCATAACTGCCATCGGGGTTGCTCTGCGGGGCAATGAAGCTCGAATTGAAGTTGGCGGCCGCATGGAGGTTCACCAGGATCAGGTCGTCGCCGTAGAAGTCGTGGAGCTGGGCGGCGGCGGCATGCGCCGCAGGGCAGTTGTTGCAATGGTGCCCGGTGAATTCCTCGAGCAAGGCCCGGCGCTTCACGGCTCCACCGCTTCCGCCATTCTGCTGCCCGCTCGGCACCGGATTCTCTACGATGTCGCAGCCGGACAGGGCGGCGATCCCGGCCAGGAGGATGACGGAGAACACGCGCATGTTCAGAAGGTGCTGGTGATGGACAAGGTGAGGCCGTTGGCGGCGGGCACCTGGCGGCACACGCCCCCCACGCAGAAGATGCCCGCCCGCTGGCGGCCATAGTTCAATTGGAAGCGGTTGCCGCCACGGATGTAGCCCACGGAGCCGATCGGGT
>CAZFBP010000347.1:0-3053 GCA_964517255.1 uncultured Chryseobacterium sp. | reverse complement strand
TACCGGAAACGCTGTTGGCCAGCGATAGTGACCTGATCAAGGGATTGCTCGGGTTCCGCAAGGTGTTCTTCGGATCGGATGATCAGAAGATCAGACGATCAGGAAATGGAACAACCTCTGCATCGCCAGAAATTCTCAGCGCCTCTGCGCCTCCACGGCTCCTTAACATCGATTTCACCCAACGCCCCCAACCGCCCTTCGCGAAGGACTTCAAGATCCTCAGCGGCGACCTCCACAACAAGCAGAACGCGGGCTTCACCAACATCATCGCATGCACCGGCGCGAAACAGAGTGAGCGTCTCTACTCCATCTTCCGTGACATGGAGCACGAGGTTTCGTTCACGCCCCTGGTGCTCGACCTCCACGAAGGCTTCATCGACCCCACGCTGAAGCTCGCGCTGTACACGGACCACCAGATCTTCGAGCGCTACCACCGCTTCCGGCTGAAGGAGGGGTTCCGAAAGAACTCGCAGGCGCTCACCTTGAAGGAGCTGACGCAACTGAAACCCGGCGACCTCGTGGTCCATATCGACCATGGCATCGGCGTGTTCAGCGGTTTGGAGACCATTGACGCGGGCGGGCAAATGCAGGAGGCGATCCGCCTGAAGTACCGCGACAACGACATCCTGTACGTGGGCATCCACAGCCTGCACCGCGTGAGCAAGTACAGCGGGGAGGAAGGCGGCAACGCACCCGCCGTGAGCAAGCTCGGCAGTCCCGCGTGGAAGAACCTGAAGGAGAAGACCAAGGCAAAGGTCAAGGCGCTGGCCTTCGACCTCATCCAGCTCTACGCGCAACGCAAGAGCAAGCCGGGCTTCGCTTTTTTGCCGGACACCTACCTGCAGCATGAGCTGGAGGCCAGCTTCATCTACGAGGACACGCCCGATCAGGAGAAGGCCACCGCAGACGTGAAGCACGATATGGAAAAACCCGTGCCGATGGACCGCCTCGTTTGCGGAGATGTCGGCTTCGGCAAGACGGAAGTAGCGATCCGCGCGGCGTTCAAGGCGGTGGCGGACAGCAAGCAGGTGGCCGTGCTGGTGCCCACCACCATCCTCGCGCTGCAACATTGGAAGACCTTCACGGAGCGCCTGAAGAGCCTGCCCTGCCGCGTGGACTATATCAACCGTTTCCGCAGTGCTGCCGACCAAAAACAGATCCTCATCGACCTCAAGGAAGGCAAGATCGACATCCTCATCGGCACGCACCGCTTGGTGAGCAAGGACGTGAAGTACAAGGACCTCGGCCTGCTGATCATCGACGAGGAGCAGAAGTTCGGCGTGAACGTGAAGGACAAACTGAAGACGTTGCGCGCCACGGTGGACACCCTCACGCTCACCGCCACGCCGATCCCGCGCACGCTGCAGTTCAGCCTCATGGGCGCGCGCGACCTCAGCATCATCAGCACGCCGCCGCCCAATCGCTATCCGGTGCAGACCAACGTGCATCCGTATGACGAAGTGGTGATCAAGGACGCGATCGAATATGAACTCTCGCGCGGTGGGCAGGTCTACTTCATCAATGACAAGGTGAAGAACATCGAGTATGTCGCGGACATGGTCCGCAAGCTGGTGCCCGGCGCGCGCGTGGGCGTGGGGCATGGTCAGCTGGAAGGCCACAAGCTGGAATCCGTGATGATGGACTTCATCGAGGGAGAGACCGACGTGCTCGTTTGCACCACCATCGTGGAGAACGGCCTCGACATCCCGAACGCCAACACGATCATCGTGAACGAGGCGCAGAACTTCGGCCTCAGCGACCTGCACCAACTGCGCGGCCGTGTGGGGCGCAGCAACAAGAAGGCGTTCGCCCATCTCCTCGCACCCAGTCCGCACCTGCTGCCGGACCTCTCGCGCAAACGCCTGCAAGCGATCGAGCAGTTCAGTGATCTCGGCAGCGGCATCCACATCGCCATGAAGGACCTCGACATCCGCGGCGCGGGCGATCTCCTTGGCGCGGAGCAAAGCGGCTTCGTCAACGACATCGGCTTTGAGACCTACCACAAGATCCTGGAGGAGGCCGTGCGCGAACTGAAGGACGAACACTTCAAGGAGCTTTTTGAGGACCGCCAACTCGCACGCGGCGCCACCCGCTACCGCGCCGACGACTGCATCCTGGAAACGGACCTGCGCATGATGATCCCCAGCGACTACGTCAGCGAGACCGCTGAACGCCTGGCCCTGTACCGCGAGCTGGACAACCTCGCCGATGCCGAAGCGATGGACCGCTTCATCGCCTCCGTCATCGACCGTTTCGGCCCGATCCCGGAACCCGTGCTGGACCTCTTGGAAGCCATCCGCCTACGTTGGCTCGGCGAGCGGCTCGGCTTGGAGAAGATGGTGCTGAAGAAGGGCGACTTGCGCGCCACCTTCATCGCCGACCAGAAGCATCCCTTCTTCGAGAGCGAGAACTTCACTTCGATCCTTCGCGCCGTGCAACAGCAACCACGCAGGTTCAAGGTCCATGAAAAGTCCGGGAAGTTGCGGCTTTCCGTGGCGAACGTTTCCAGCATGAAGCAGGCGAAGGAGGCGTTGGACGGGGTGTTGCGTGTGGCGGACAAGGCCTGAACCCAACTCATACTCGCCCACACCCGTGAAGAACCCACGCACGCGATCCATCCTGCGCACCATTCTCGGCGCGTTCCTGATCCTGGCCGGCATCAACCACTTCATGCAACCTGCGATGTACGCGCCCATGATCCCGGACCTTTTTTCCAAGGAGCCGACCAACTTCGCCGCTGGCCTTGTGGAGCTCTTGCTTGGCATCGGCGTGTTCATTCCGCGCATTCGCTCAACTGCTACGCTGGGCATCCTGCTGCTCATGATCGCCTTTCTCCCGCTGCATGTGCGGGACGTGTTCCGGGATGATCCGGCCATTGGCAGCAAGGCATTCGCGTATACCCGCCTACCCTTGCAATTCGTATTGATCGCTTGGGCGTGGTTGGTGTACAGACAACCCCGACGACCGTGAAGTGAGTGCTTACAGTGGTCCAAGCAGCGTTTTGCCGATCGGGACCGTCCATCCGATATACCTTCACCTCAACTCATCGATCA
>CAZFBP010000346.1:0-3066 GCA_964517255.1 uncultured Chryseobacterium sp. | reverse complement strand
AGGTCTATTGAGACTGCGAAGCCGATCGGTCTTGGCCGCCGGGCTCCTGGTTCCTTTCAAAGAAGCGAGATTGGATCATGCCTGCTTCAGCAGGCCCCAGCGCAATGCGAAGAGAACCAGCCCCGTCTTGCTCTTGATGTTGAACTTCTCGAACAGGCCGATGCGGAAGCCATCCACGGTGCGGCGGTGCACGCCCATGCGGACGGCGATCTGCTCGTAGGTGTGTTCCGCCTCATCGCACACCAGCCGCAGGAATTCCATTTCGCGCGGCGTGATGCGCTCGATGACGCGCTGCCGCTCGCGCTCCTCGCGCGTCCGCAGCTCCGGGTTGCGCTGCATGGTGCCGTGCAGCGCATCGGTGTAGTAGTATCCGGTGGCCAGCAGGCAATCCAGCGCTGACTTGAGCACTTCGGGCCGCGCCGTCTTCAGCAGGAAGCCGCGGGCGCCGGCGCGCACGGCGCGCACCATCGCTTCATCCGCCGCATCGTAGGTGAAGGCCAGCGGCAGGATGCCCGGCCTGTTCTCACGCAGCCACGCGATGGTGGCGTAGCCGTCCATCACCGGCATGCTCAGGTCCACGATGGCGATGCGAGGCTCCTGAGCGCCCTTAAGCGCTTCGATGAGCTCGTGGCCATTGCCAGCCTCGATGCTCACGCGGTAGCCGCCCAGGCTGGCCAGCGTCGCGGCGATGCCGCTGCGCATCATGTGGTGGTCATCCACCAGCGCTACCGGTACGTCCATGGTGTATCAGTTGGGTGATGGTCCAGGTGCAGCCCTGGCCCGGTGCGCTCATGCAGCGCGCCTCGAAGCCGATGAGGGCGCAGCGGCGCTGCAAGTTGGCGAGGCCAGCATGGCCATCCATTGTGGCCGGGTCGTAGCCTTGGCCGTTATCCGCCACGGTGAGCACGAATGGTGGGCCTCCATCCAGGACGATGGTGAGGGTGCTGGCGCCGCTGTGCTTCATGGCATTGTGCACCGCCTCCTGGAACACGCGGAAGAGGATGGTGCTCGTGTCGCCATCGAAGTCGGGCATTGATCCGTTGCGCACCACGTGCGCCTTTATGCGCGCCACGCGCTCGATGCGCTCCGCCGCCTGGCCGATGGCATCGGGGAGCGCGTTCTTCCGCCACATGTCGCTGTTGAGGCTGTGCGACAGGCGCCGCACTTCTTCCACGCCCTGCTCCAAGGCGTCCTGCGCGGTGCTCAGCAGGTCGTCGTGCCCGTGAACGCGCAGCGCATTGCTCACGCCCATCAGCGATACCGAGAGGATCTGCGCCACATTGTCGTGCAGCTCGCGGCCCACCTCGTTCAGCGTGTGCTGCACGGCCTCGCGCTCGGCGCGCTGCACCTCTTCGCGGCGCATGCGCTCGGCTTCGGCGAGATCGGCGCGGTGGCGCAGGCGGCGGTTGGTGTTCACGATCATGAGCAGGCCCATGGCGCCGAGCGCCAGGAACGTGATCAGTGAGGCCGTGAGGACGGCGAAGGCGGTCCGGGTGGTGTCATCCATCGGTGGGCTCTAGAGGCCGTGTCCGTTGCAGCCAGCACGCATAGGCGGCGAGAAAGTACCGAATGGTGCACAATGCGGGCACGAGGGACCAGAGCAGGGTCGCCAACTCGAAGTCCACGTTCCAGATGTAACGGGCCATGGCCACCACCGGCGGCATGGCCCCGAAGTAGAGCAGCATGCCCATGAAGAGCCAGAACTCCGGCAGCCGATGCAGTGGCAGCGTGCTGGTATTGGCCATGCGCCAAAGCGCGAGGGCCAGCAGTGCCGTGATGAGCAAGGCGAAGAGCATGATGGCCTCCACCAGCATCTCGTCCGGAGAAGAGAGTTGGAGCAAGTTCCAGGCAGCGCCGGCAAGCCCGATTGCCCCCGCCAGCAGCAGGCGCAAGGTCCAGCCCGGATGCCAGGCGCGCAGCATCAGCAGCACCATCAGGAACTCCGCAGCTGCGAAGAGATTGTACAGCATGGTGTTGTTGCGCTCAAGCAGCGTGGTGATGTAACCGTACAATTCCAGGGGGAATGCCAAGGAGGCGATCATGGCCAGCCAGATGAACACGCTTCCCTTGCCTCGGCCAATGCGCCACGAGAGGAGCACCGTGAGCCCGATGGCCAGCAGCATGAAGAGCGAGCGGAAATGGAAGAGCACCACCTAAGGCTTGGCTTTGCACTCTGGGCGGGCACGAATGCCGCGCTGTCTCATTACTGGCTTAGGGCAATTCGGTGGGCAGGGCGAACCGAGGTCCGCGCCTTTCATGCGATAAGACTTCCCAGCATATTCAATGTCGTCGAGCAGTTCCCCGTTACTGCCGTCGCTCGTGGCCAGGATGCCGATGTCATGCCCCCAATCACGTTCGTGCTCCACGCTGCCGTCATACTTGAAGGTCCGTTCGGCCGGGCTTGCGATGTGCCACACTCGGAATGAATAGAACATTGGATTGTCGGTCATGATCCTTTCAAGCGCTCCATCCCAGCGGAAGACGAACGATTGATGGTCCCTGCTCGGATCCAACGCCTCGAAAGTCTGCGAGTCGCTGGACCGACGAACCCGGGTGAAGGCGAGGTAGTCCGCTCCAAATCGCGCCAGCCAATTGCTCTTCACGGCGGGCTTGATGGTCCTGCCTTCGATGGAGTAGAACTTCTCAGGGTTGTGGCGCTTGAGATTGAACGTGTCGCCCGTCAAGGGTTCCAGCTTCACGAATTCCAAGGCCAGCACTAATCGATGCGCGCCCCTGCTGGTATCCAGGCCGTAGTGGAACTCAAGGCCTCGAAGGTCTTGGCCGCTATCGGGGAGCAGGTGCAGGAATTCATTCTTCAAGAGGGTATCCACCTGGTCCGTAAGCGCTATTGGTCCACCCTGCGCATCATCGGGGCCGACGATGTACCGTGGGAAGTCCGTGCGGATGCAAACGAACTCCGTCTTCGGCACGTAAGGGTATTCGGTGAGCATGCGCAGAGGCGCTGCGGTCTCGGCTTGCTCGGGCTCATCGCCCTTCTCACCAACACGTTGGCCGCAGGAGGAGAGCATGGCCAGCGTTAGCGCGGCTGCAACGGCTGCATTGCTT
>CAZFBP010000345.1:1289-3130 GCA_964517255.1 uncultured Chryseobacterium sp. | reverse complement strand
GTATCGCTCTGCCTGTACCAAACGGAGGAGCTTTAGACAAGCCTGTGCAGGCGGGGCTGGCACAAGAAAGTCTGAACGCCCATCTGCCACCCTGTCAGCCCTCACCGCTTCCGGGTATCTTCGCCGCCTGCCGTCGGCAGGTAAGCCCATTCCTCAGCAGTGCAGAAGAAGGTCTATATCGAGAGCTACGGCTGCCAGATGAACGTGAGCGACAGCGAGGTCGTGGCGAGCATCCTGGCCAAGGACGGCTACACCCCGGTGAAAAGCGCCGAGGAGGCCGATCTGGTGCTGCTGAACACGTGCAGCATCCGCGAGAAGGCCGAGTACACCGTGATGCAGCGCATCAACGAGATGAACAACCTGAAGGCCCGCAACAAGGGCCTGAAGGTGGGCGTGCTGGGCTGCATGGCCGAGCGCATGCGGGAAGACCTGCTGGATAAGAAGAAGGTGGTGGACCTGGTGGTGGGCCCCGACGCCTACCGCACCCTGCCCGAGCTGCTGGAGAAGGTGGGCACCGGCCAGAAGGCGGTGAACGTGCTGCTGAGCCGCGAGGAGACCTATGGCGAGATCGAGCCGGTGCGCCTCGATACGAACGGTGTCACGGCCTTCGTCACCATCATGCGGGGCTGCGACAACATGTGCGCGTTCTGCGTGGTGCCCTTTACCCGGGGCCGGGAGCGCAGCCGGGATGCCCATTCCATCGTGGAGGAGTGCAAGCAGTTGGTAGCCAATGGGTACAAGGAAGTGACGCTGTTGGGGCAGAATGTGGATTCGTATAAGTGGAAGGGGGAGAATTCAGGGGGAAGACCACAGAGCCACGGGGACACGGAGAAACACGGAGGTAACGGTAGTCGACCGCAGGAAACCACCGATTTCGCGGACCTGTTGGAGATGGTGGCCACCGCCTGCCCGACCCTAAGAATCCGATACAGCACTAGCCATCCGAAGGACATGACCGACAAGGTACTGGAGGTGATGGCCCGGTACGACAACATCTGCAAGTACATCCACCTGCCCGTGCAAAGCGGGAGCAGCGCGGTGTTGAAGCGGATGAACCGCGGCTACGACCGGGAATGGTACATGGACCGCGTGGCCAGCATCCGCAGGCACATGCCTGATTGCGCGATCAGCACGGACATCATCGCGGGCTTCAGCGGGGAGGCCGAGGAGGACCATAACGCAACGTTGGCGCTGATGGCCGAGGTGGGCTACGACATGGCCTACATGTTCAAGTACAGCGAGCGACCGAAGACATTGGCGGCTCGAAAGCACGCTGATGATGTGCCCGAAGCGGTGAAGGGACGCAGGCTTGCCGAGATCATCGAAGCGCAGAAGTTGAATTCAGCCAAGCGCATGGCCACTTATGTGGGCCACGTGCATGAGGTGCTGATCGAGGGGGTGAGCAAACGCAGTGAGGAGCATATGTACGGGAGGAACACGCAGAACTCCGTGGTGATCGTTCCTCGCTTCGCAAGTTGTCAGTTGTCGGTTGTCGGTTGTCCGGCTGCATTGGTGGGCGCCGAAGGCATGGATGGTCATTCCGCAGGTTCCCGGACCAACATGACAACCGACAACGAACAACTGACAACTAAAGAGTTGCGTCCCGGGGATACTGTACGGGTCCGCATCACCAGCGCCACCGCAGGCTCCCTTCAAGGTGAGCCTCTCGAAATGGTGAATGCAATTGTTCAAGAAGCATGAATATCCAACCCATCAAACAACGTTTCGGCATCATCGGCGCTTCGCCGTTGCTGGACCGTGCCATCGAGATCGCTGCCCAAGTGGCGCCCACGGACCTCAGCGTGTTGATCCAGGGCGAGAGCGGAAGCGGCAAGGAGGTG
>CAZFBP010000345.1:0-1279 GCA_964517255.1 uncultured Chryseobacterium sp. | reverse complement strand
GAGGTGATGCCCCAGATCGTTCACGCCTTCAGCGCGCGTAAGCATGGTCCCTACATCGCGGTGAACTGCGGCGCGATCCCGGAAGGCACCATCGACAGCGAACTGTTCGGCCACGAGAAGGGCTCCTTCACCGGGGCGCATGAGGCGCGCAAGGGCTATTTTGAAGTGGCCAACGGCGGTACGATCTTCCTGGACGAGGTGGGCGAATTGCCCCTGACCACACAGGTACGCCTGCTGCGCGTGCTGGAAACGGGCGAATTCATCCGGGTGGGCAGCAGCAAGGCCCAGAAGACCAACGTGCGCGTCACCGCCGCCACCAACGTGAACATGCTTCAGGCGGTCCAACGCGGCCGGTTCCGGGAGGATCTCTACTACCGGCTGAACACCGTACCCATCCATGTGCCGGCGCTGCGCGAGCGCAAGGAGGACATTCATTTGCTCTTCCGCTGGTTCGCCCAGGAGGCCGCCTCGCGCTACAAGGCCCCCGCGATCACCCTCACCGACGAGGCCCGGCAAATGCTCACCGCCTACCGCTGGCCCGGCAACGTGCGCCAGTTGCGCAACCTGGTGGAGCAGATGAGCGTGATCGAAAAGTACCGGGAGGTGAACGCCGAGACATTGGCCAGTTACCTGCCCATGGAGAGCACCGCGTTGATCCCCGCCGGGCATTCCGAAGGTGGAAAGAGCGGGGACGGCATCAACGAGCGGGAACTCATCTTCAAGTTCCTCTTCGACATGAAGAACGACCTGAACGCGCTGAAGGAACAGGTGCGGATGCTGAGCAACGGCCGGCTGGGGATGTCCACCCCGCCCCCGACCAACTTTCCCGAGAAGCTGCTCTATGCGCACGGCACCGATCCGGGCATGAGCATCCGCATGCCCGGCGATCCGGACGAGGACGTGGACCATACCGAGGTGGAGGAATCCCTGAGCTTGGAGGAGAAGGAGCGGGAATTGATCCGGAAGGCCCTGGACAAGCACCGCGGAAAGCGAAAAAAGGCCGCGCAGGAACTGGGTATCAGCGAACGCACGCTGTACCGAAAGATCAAGGAGTGGGACATCGACTGACAAGAGCCTTGATCGGGCTTTCCATGCTCGCGGGGAGCGGTTGCACGGTGAATTATTCGCTGAGCGGAGGCTCAGTGCCTCCCTCCGCCAAAACCCTGAGCGTGGCCAGCTTGGATGCCCGCGCCCCGCTCTGTACCCCGCAGACCGCACAAAGCATTACCGAGGCGCTGCGCGATCTGATGCAGGCCCAAACCCCGCTCAATCTCACCCC
>CAZFBP010000344.1:772-3180 GCA_964517255.1 uncultured Chryseobacterium sp. | reverse complement strand
CCGGGCTTTCCCAGAAGCTCACCACGCCGCCGTTGCCATCGGGCAGTTCCGTTCGCAATTCATAGAACGGGCCGTTCACCGTGGCGAACGATACGGCTTCCTCCCAGGCAAGGGTGCCATCGGGCCGCACACGCATGGCGCAATACATATGCGGGCCGCTCATGTCCATGATCGCGATCACGGCGCCGCTATCGCTGGGTACCAGGCGGCTGGTGGGAATGTAGACGCTCTCGATGATGACGGGCAGGCCCGTGGCGGACCATTGTGGCGCACCGGTGGCGAGGTCGTGCCGCTGCACGTAGAGTCCGCTGCTGTCCGTACGGTCGTCAAACCAACTGGTGAACAGGCTGCCGTCGTGCACCATGGCGCTGAGCGCACCCTGGCCGGATGCGGCTTCGCAAACAGGAACAACGGCCGGGGACCAGAGCGAGGACCCCGTGGTGTCGATGCGGTTCATCCGCAGATCACCGTAGTATTCCCATACGCTTGTCAACGCACCTTCGTCGTCCTTCGCGGTGGTGAACCCATACGCGAGACCATTGGCGTCGGCGACATCCAGATACGCGGGCCATACCGCGATGCCGAGGCTGTCGAAGCGCTGGGCTTTCAGGCACGTACCTGCTCCATTGGCGCAACGGATGTTGAACACGATCCCGCCCGCACCATCCGGATCGACGCTGTACGGGCCGATGTAGTTGGCCCCCACCGGTTGTCCAGGCAATGGGAAGTCCGTGGTGCCGTCCATGTGCAAGCGCTGCATCCGGCAACCGTATCCACCGCCGCTACAGCCTTCGCAATACGCGACCAGGAACGCGCAGTCGCCGCTGGCCACCAGTTGCATGCTGCGATAGTCCAACCCGACAAGCAAGGTGGAAGGCCCGGCCCACATGGCGCTCCCATCGGTGTTGAACCGCATGGCCCACACGGTATCCGCCGCATTGACACTGGCACCGGAAAAGAAGGACACGAGCACCGAGCCATCGGGCAGGAGCAACGCGGCCGTCTGGTTCACGCTGCGTCCGGGCTGGTCCCAGAGCAGTTCGCCGTTCGCCGCCCACAGCGCATTGCCCTCGCTGTCGAAATGCTGACCGTACAGTTGTGCGCGTGCGGCATCGTTGCGCAGGTCGCTCCAGAACGCGAAGTAGCCGCTGTCGGCATCGGAGATCGCGGTCAGGTGCCGCTGGGAGTTGGCGGCATTGCAAACCACCATGGGAGCCGCGGGGTCAGTGCTCCATTGCGCCTGTGCGCGGTAGGCTGTGACCAGCAACAGCATGAGGGCGAGCGCAGTGACCAGGCAGCCCCAGATGGCCGCTTGGTATAGCCGTTCTGTGATCTTGTTGCGGTCCATGCAGGAGGTAATGGGCGAGTGCATGATGCTGGCGTTGATGGATCGAAGCAAGCGCGGTGAGCGTCACCGGAAAAGCTGTTCCGAGTGAGTGGTCGCAATGCTGAGCGAGCGGATCAACCCGCCAGCGCCCGCATCACCTCTTCCTTCTTCCTACGGCTGATCTCCACGCGCATGCTGTTCTTCAGCACCACATGGCCATCGTCCAGGTGGGTGATCTGGGCCTTGTTCACCAGGGTGCTTCGGTGTACGCGCAGGAAGCCCAGCGGACCCAACATATCCTCATAGTCCTTCAGGGTGCGGGCACTGACGAAGCGTTTACCATCCGCGGTATGCAGTTCGGTGTAGTTGTCGTCCGCCGTGCAGTACGTGAGGTCCGCCGGAGTGATGAAGTAGGTGCGGTCGCCGCTGGTGAGGGTGAGCTTCATCGCTTGCTCATCGCGCTGACCGATGTTGTCGAGGAACTGCCGTTGCAGTGCCGACCGGTCCTGGTCCGGATGGCGCTGCTTGAAGCGGTCGAGGGCGAGCTTCAACTCATCGGGCTGCACGGGCTTCAGCAGGTAGTCCAGCGCGCTGAAGCGGATGGCCTGGATGGCGTAGCGCTGAAAGCCGGTGCAGAAGATCACCTCGAAGGGCCAGGAACCCAGTTGCTGTAGCAGGTCGAAACCGCTGCCGCCGGGCATCTCCACATCCAGGAAGAGCAGGTCGGGCTTGAGCGCACCGATGCGCTCGGCAGCTTGCGCGATGTTCCCCGCTTCGCCAAGGACCTCCACTTCCGGATGCGCCACCAGGATCCCCCGCAGGTAATCCCTGTTGGCCGCATCATCGTCCACGATCACGGCTTTGATCATCGCGTTCTGCTTGCCCGCAAGATAGAGGACACGCAGGACGCGGTCGCCGCGCACGAGGAACAAGGGACTTTGCTGTTGTGGTCGCCCCACGGTCTTCTGCATGGATCACGGATCCAAGCGGTGATCACACCGTGATCGGTGCGCTATCGATCCGCCACCTGCAGCTTGCCCGTAGCGATGATCCCCTGATCCCTCAGAAGCCGGAACACATA
>CAZFBP010000344.1:0-762 GCA_964517255.1 uncultured Chryseobacterium sp. | reverse complement strand
GGTACCTGATACACGCTGCGTGTGCACCGATCGGCCGATGGCATCAAGCAGTACGAGCACGGTATTCGACGGCACGGCACCTTCGGGCAACTGCAAGATGGCGTTGTCGATCATCGGGTTGGGCGACAAGGACACGAGATACTCGTCGGCGATATCCGCGATGCCCGTTGTACCGCAAACTGCCGCGGACACGGAGGCCGTACGATCCGTCATGGTCAGCGTGAGCGGTGCTTCGGAGGCCCCATGTCCTGGAAGGTCTGGTCCGGCGCTATCTGCGGCACCGACGCTTGGTACGATCCGTAGTCCTGGCTCGGACAATAGGGACAGGTGGAACCATCCGGGGCGAGCTTCAGGAGGCGCTGCACATAGTTGGTCGTGCCAGCGGTAAGGCCGGTCACCAGCAGGTCGCCATCATCAGCAATGGACACGCGTGAGAACCGGGAGTACACGAGACCGGATGTGGGCGGGTACTGCTTGCTCCATTCAAGTTGGCCGTTGTTATCGAGCTTGGTGATGGTTGGAGCGATGTCATCATAACTGGGTGGCGCTTCCGTGGCTCTCCCAACTATCACATAGCCGCCATCCGAATGCGCGGTTATGCCCCAGCCTGTTGTCATGTCGGCTGTGGACACCTTGGTCATCCACAATGGAGTACCCGCTGCATCAAGCGCCAAAACGGCAATTTGTGGCCAGGTGCCAAGCACCAGCTCATTGGACTTCCCTGCCAGCACGATGGTGCTATCGGGACCGATGGTGACACCG
>CAZFBP010000343.1:0-3190 GCA_964517255.1 uncultured Chryseobacterium sp. | reverse complement strand
TTTCCACGCCGGTCCCGACATTCAGGCTCGTCATGCGCCAGGTGCGATCAGGCAATGGGGCAGCCGATGCCGCTTGCTGCGCTGCAGAGAACAATGGTGCCGCCATTGCCAGGCATAGGAAAGGAAGTGTCCAGTGCTTCATGACGGAAAAGTAAGGATCCCGTTGAACCAATGAAGTGCTGTCGTTGTGCGAGCGGACACGATGTGCTGGCTTGATAAGACCCCAATGAGCAAGAGGCCACGAGGCACAGGCTCGCACCAGGGGGAGACGGATCATTCCAAATCCTTCGCGTGGTACCACCCATCGCTCAGGTCCTTCCACTCCGGGTTCTCCTTCGCGATCAATTCTTCCTTCCAGGCGCGGCGCCATCGTTTCATGCGCTTCTCCTGCGCGATCGCGCCTTCGATCGTGGGCACGAAACCGAACCACACGAGCTTGTGGCTGAGGTACTCGTCGGTGAATGAGTCCTTGAAGATGCCCTTCTTGTGCTGCAGCACACGCTTCATCAGATCGCTCGTGACACCTGTGTACAGCGTGGTGTTGTGGGTGTTGGTTATGATGTACACGTAGCCGCCTTTCATGGGAGTGAAGGTCGCACTGGCTAGTCGATCAGCACAAGCTCGCGACAACGTCACCCCGGAGGCCGGGCGCGCGAAGCGCGTAGGTCCCGGCCATCCGGGGACTCACCAATGCCAAGCACGCGTGCGCATTGGTGAGACCCCGGATACGCGGGGCCCGTTGCTATCGCAACGCCCGCGTTCCGGGGTGACGATCACGAGCGGGGCCGGTGATCCCGGCTGCGGTCCGCAGGGGCGTCAGTTGATCGCACGGACAGACCGCAGCAGAGGTGGACGACTCCTCGCGCGGATCCAGAGACGCGAACACCCAACGCGCAGTTGGGTGGCGACGCGGGCCGCCGCTATCTTCAGCCCATGCCCATCTGGATCCATCTAGCCAACCTCATCGTCCTGAAGCAAGCCGTGGAGCACAAATACCCCGGAGGGCTTGAGGGCTTCCGCGCGGAGTACGAGATCGATGATCCGGAGAATTTCCAACAAGAGGATGGCGAACTCTTCAGCATCAGCGCGATGAACGCCTCTGCACTGCAAGCCGATGCGGGACGACTGATCGAGCTGGGCTTCACATTCGATGAACGGAACGACGGCCCGAACGAACTGGCCATCCTCACGCGCTATGGCGGGGTGGCGGCCCGCCCGGCATGGCTATGCTTCAACTCCTTCTACGCCTGGCATAACGCATGCTCAGCGGCGTCGCGCGAAAAAGTGGAGGCCGTGCAGGGCATGGACCGGGACGCGTTCGAGGCTAAGCTCGCAAGCGGCGAGCTCCGTACTGGGGCGATACTTGAATAGCGGTGCGGCCATCATGGTTGCTTGGTGCTCCGAGCCGCTGGGCGCCGTTAAGTGCACGGACAGACCACTGCGGAAGTGGAGAGGACACCCTGCGTGGGTCTAGGCAACGCATGCAAGGGCACCGTGCCGAGGCTCAGGCGTAAGGCGGTGGGGACCCTATGCCTACGATCCTATCTTTGGATCAAGCTCTTTCACCATGAAGCTCAACGAACTAAAGGTCACGCTCGCCAAGCAGATCCTGGAATCGGAGAACGAATCCGAACTGAGGTCCGTGGACGAAGTGTTGAATCCACCCGCACACTTCAAGCTGAGCGCAGCACAGAAGACAGAACTTGATCGCGACTTCGCCAACTACAAAGCCGGCAAAGGCAAGAACTACACGTGGGCTGAAGTGAAAGCGCACGTTCGCGGTCTGCGTGCGAAATGAAACGCGCGCTCATCCTGCGGCCTTCGGCCCGAAAGGACATCGCCGACGGTGACAAGTGGTATGAGGGGAAGAGCCAAGGTTTGGGCGATCGCTTCCTCTTGGAAGTACAACGCTGTCTTGGATACATCCTCGCTAACCCAAGCGGTTTTCAGCGGGTGCACGAACAATTCCGGCAGGCACCGCTGAAGGTGTTCCCGTATGTGATCGTCTATCGGCTTGATGGAGATCTAACTGTGGTCATGCGCGTCTTCCACACCAGCCAACACCCGGGGAAGCGATACCGAAAGAAGAAGTGATTGCGGCTACGTGCCGCGGGGTCGTCCGTTAAGTGCACGGACAGACCGCTGCGCGGGAGGTGAGAACATCCTGCGGGGGTCCAAACTATCTTTGAGCACATTGCATCGCCAATGAAGACCAACGACGTCAACCATGTCATAGAGCAGTTCGACGCTCTTCCGATGGAAGAGAAGGAACTCGCTGCTGGCATCATCCGGAAGGCGTATGCCGAGGCCGCACGTGACGCTTTGGTTGCGCGCGCGAAGACCGCAGTGAAGAATGCCAAGGCGGGCAAGGTGCGCAAGGGCAAGCTGGCCGACCTCCGCAAGGACCTTCGTGCATGATCGAGCTGGTCTGGGATCCCGGACGCTGAGGGCACGCTCTTATCTTCGTCTCACCATGGGCAAGCTCGCGAACAAACGTCCTGCACGCAAAGCCACTGTGCGCAAGACCGCGCCGAAGCGGCCCAAGCGCGCGCTCCCCGATGTGCGCAAGTTCGCTGGCGCTGTGCCCAGCATGCGTATTCTCATCGACAGGAGATCGGAACTGCTTGAGCGCATTGAGGCGGTGAATGATGAAACGATCCTGGCGGCCCTTGAGCGCACGCTCGATGGCGCCTCGCATTACGCATTGAGCGAGGAGCAATTGGCCGCGCTCGATGCCAGCCGTGAGCGATACCTGCGCGGCGAGGCCAAGACGTATACGCCCGAGGAGGTCCGCAAGCGGGCGATGAAGGCGATCGGTGCTTGAGCCATGCTTCCCGTACGGGTCAGCGATGAAGCGAGTGCGGACATCAACTCTGCTGCGCGATGGTATGCCGAGCGAAGCAAGAAAGCGGGCATACGATTCATCGAGGCCGTGTATCAGGACTTCGCGTACATCGGCCAATTCCCGCATGGTGCGCGCAAGATCAAGGACAACGTGCGCCAGCTAAGTGTGAGCGGATTTCCTTTCGTGATACTCTACGAACCCTGGACCGAACATATCGCGGTGTACCGCGTCTTTCACACCAGCCAGCACCCGAATAAGAAGTTCCGACGCAGAAAGTGATCATGGCTCCTAGCCGCAGATTCTGTGTTACGATGGTGTGGTTTAGTTTTGGTGACGGATTTATTC
>CAZFBP010000342.1:0-3223 GCA_964517255.1 uncultured Chryseobacterium sp. | reverse complement strand
AGCTCGAACATGGCGCACCCCATGCACATCCACGGCGTGTCGTTCACCGTGCTGGAGCGCAACGGTGCGCCGCCGCCCGCCTGGGAGCAAGGCCCCAAGGACGTGGTGCTGGTGGACCGCTTCGAGACGGTGAAGCTGGTGATGCGTTTCGGTGAGCTCACCGACGGCTGGCCCTTCATGTACCACTGCCACAACCTGCTGCACGAGGACAACATGATGATGCTGCAGTACATCGTGCAGGACCCGTCGCTTGGAGTCAGTGAACCGACAAGCGGCGGTGCGAACGCGTTCCCGAATCCCACGAGCGGCCAAGTGATGGTTCGCTCCGAATTCGCGCTGGCCAGCGTGGAAGTGAACGACGCGCTCGGTCGGTTGGTGGTGAAGCAGAACGGCAATGGTGCGCAGCAGGCCCAGATCGACCTGCGCGGCTTGCCGGCCGGCCTGTACCGCGTTGCGCTCATGGGCGCGGCTCAGCGCAGCCAGATCATCGTGGCCAAGGAATAGCGCGTTCGTGACAAGTTCATGACCGAAGGTCCTGACGAGCGTCAGCTAAAGCGGCCATGCATGCCCGTTCATTTGGCGCAATTAAGAACCAATCCATGCAAATCGCACCCACCCGCACCATTGGCTCCATCGTAGCCGATGACTTCCGCACCGCCGCCGTCTTCAACGCCCATGGCATCGACTTCTGCTGCAAGGGCGGCCGCTCCTTGGAGGAGGCCTGCCGCACCAAGGGCATCGACCAGAAGGTCATCGAGCAGGAGATCCACGAGGTGCTCAACCGTGACACGGCGGCCGATAGCGACTTCAAGACCTGGGGCCTGGGCAGGCTGGTGGAGCATATCGAGCGCGTGCACCATCGGTACATCGAGGCCCGCACCCCCACCATCCAGCAGTTCCTCGAGAAGCTCTGCCGGGTGCACGGCGATCGCCACCCCGAGCTCTTCGACATCGCTACGGAGTTCAACGAATGCACCATGGCCATGGCTGCGCACATGAAGAAGGAGGAGCTCATCCTCTTCCCCTTCATCGTGCGGTTGGAGCAGGCCGAGAAGACCGGCGAGCCCGCGCCCATGCCGCCCTTCGGCACGGTGGAGAACCCCGTGCACATGATGATGGACGAGCACGAGACCGAGGGTGAGCGCTTCCGCCGCATCGCTGAGCTGAGCAACGGCTACCAGAACCCGCCCGATGGCTGCGCCACCTATTACACGGCCATGGCCATGCTCAAGGAGTTCGAGCAGGACCTCCATCTGCACATCCACCTGGAGAACAACATCCTCTTCCCTCGAGCGATCGCTTTGGAGAAGCAGTTGGGCCATGCCGCCGCTTGAGCGGCATGCGCTGCTGCGGCCCATGAGCCGCGAGCACCACGATGGCCTGCTGCTGTGCTGGTACATCCGGAAAGAACTAACCGCTGGCACCGATCCGGCTGGGGTGAAGCAGCGGTGCGCCCGCTATTTCCGCGAGCAGCTGCTGCCGCATTTCGCCGTGGAGGAGGAGGCCATATTCCCGATCCTCGGGGCCGATGACCCGCTGGTGAAGGTGGCGCTGGCCCAGCACCGGCGCCTCACGCGCCTGTTCCTGGCAGATGATGACGCGCCCAGCGAGCTCTCCGGCATCGAGGAAGAGCTTGATTCGCATATCCGCTTCGAGGAGCGCGAGCTCTTCCAGCGCGTGCAGGCCGTGGCCACAGAGCAGCAGCTTGAGCGCGTGGAGCGCGTTCACGGCATGCTCGCATGGGAAGCCGGGCAGTGCGCGCCCTTGCCCTGGGCGGGCAGATGAGAGCCGATACCTAACCACGCGGTTCCGCGGGGATGGCAGCATGGTGCAGGATGCCATTCATGAATGAGCGTCACGTAACCAGAATGGCAGGGCTTTGATGATGCATCGCACGGTGGTGTGCGCCCGCAGAGGTGCTGGACCTCTGTGACAAGGGTCACAGAGATAGGACAAGGCTCTCCTGTTCATTTGCTCGCAGCGGGTTTTGCCCACCGCGTGCCGGGCATCTAACACAACCTCCAACTCTCAATCATCATGCGCGCAACCTCTCTCCTCGCATGGCTCGGCTTCCCTGCACTCGGCCTCCTCTCCCTGGCCTCTGCGATTGAAGCTGACGGCAAGGCAGGCCGCACCGGTGCACCGGGCGAGATGACTTGCCGCCAGGGCTGCCACAGTTCCTTTCAACTCAACAGCGGTGGTGGATCAATCGTGCTGAACGCTCCCTCGATGAACAACTGGGAGTACGTGCCCGGCAATAGCTACCCGATGTCGGTCACCGTTTCCCAAACGGGTGTCGGCCTCTTCGGCTTCGCGCTCGGTGCGCTCACCGACAACGGCACCAACGCCGGCACTCTGGTAATCACCGATCCATCGCGCACGCATATCAAAACGGCCTTCGTGGGCAGCGTGGAACGCAACAATGTGACACACCGCGCGCTTGGCGGCTTGGATGCCGACGCATCGACCTTCGACTTCGTGTGGACCGCCCCCGATGTCAACGTCGGGCCGGTGAGCTTCCATTTCGCCGGCAATGCGGCCAACCAGGACTGGACCCCCGACGGAGACTACATCTACACCGGATCGCAAGTGGCCACGCCCGCAAGCAGCGTGAATATTGCGGATGCGGAGTTGGAGGACAACACCAGCACTCCTTGGGTTACCACCGAAGGCACGGGTGGCGAGACCATGGTGCACTTCCGCACACGTGAATCCGGAACGGTGTTGGCCGATGTGCTGGATGCACGGGGCCGCAACATGGGCAGGGTGTTCATGGAGGAACTGCCGCCCGGTGTGCATCACAAGCACCTGAACGACCTCTCCAAGTTGCGCTCCGGCACCTACTTCCTGCACCTGCATGCCGATGGGCGTGACCAGGCAGTGCGATTCGTCCACGCAGCGCGCTGATGGGTCGTTGATTCGCTGCTCTCCGTAAAGACAAGTCGAGAAGATCGACCGGCGTTCATGGCCCGGTTGGCCATGTGCTGCGTGTTGGCCCCATCCGCGTCTAGGGCTGGGCATCCGCACAAGGTGCATTGGTCATTGCATTACCATCTGCTCGATCGCGACTGACCGATACGCGATCAACGCGCATGCCTGGCGCCGAAGCGCTATCTTCGGCTGGTGTCCCGGACGTTGCCACTCCTCTTTCGCTGAATCGCCATGCTCTGGTGCGCGCCCGCGCACGCCCCGAGGGTCTGACCAGCGGCTGGTGGGCCGGCGA
>CAZFBP010000341.1:0-3279 GCA_964517255.1 uncultured Chryseobacterium sp. | reverse complement strand
CGGCGCCCACCGAGATCTACACTCTTTCCCTACACGACGCTCTTCCGATCTGGCATGTATGTCGCCGTGCGTTCCCGGGCATTCGATGAAACGCCTGCTTTCGGTCGCGACATCGATGCCGACATGATCCACTGGAACATGTGTACGGGTGGCACCATGGTGGCCTGTGCCACCGCGCCTTCGGCGAATGGCGACCTTGTCCAGGTTGGTATTCCTTGGCCCTATCCTCCGCCGCCCCGGCATTGAGGACCACCGCATGTGCTCGGCAACGTCAGGGTGAAGATCCGAAATGCGATGCGCGGATCAAGGTGGATCGGAGCCTACCTCGGTGATACCGCCTATGTCCAGCCACTGACTGCTCGCTGATGGAGCCGCAGATCGGCTTGATGTGGGTCCCACAAACGCTCCAGGTATTCCAAGCGCATGGTCTCCTTTCAGCCATCTGCCATATGGCCACGGATGAATCCCGCGGACAGGCCCTCCTCGGACCAACTTCAGCATCACCAAGAAATCATCAGTGCAGATCAGCTCGACCTGCGCGATCAGCGTTCCATTCTTTCCCCTTCAATCCAACTTCAGCACCGCCAGGAAAGCCTCCTGCGGGATCTCCACCGAACCCACGGAACGCATGCGCTTCTTTCCTTCCTTCTGCTTCTCCAGCAGCTTGCGCTTGCGGGAAATGTCGCCGCCGTAGCACTTCGCGGTCACGTCCTTGCGCAGGGCCTTCACGGTTTCGCGGGCCACGATCTTCGCGCCGATGGCCGCTTGGATGGGGATGTCGAACTGCTGGCGGGGGAGGAGTTCCTTCAGCTTGCTGCACATCTTCTTGCCCAGCTCGTGCGCATGGTCGCGGTGGATCAACGCGCTGAGGGCATCCACCTTTTCACCGTTCAGCAGAATGTCCAGCTTGATGAGGTCGCTCTCCTTGAAGCCGATGGGGTGGTAGTCGAAACTGGCGTAGCCGCGGCTGATGCTCTTCAGCTTGTCGAAGAAGTCGAACACCACCTCGCCGAGGGGCAGCTCGAAGGAAAGTTCCACGCGGTCCGTGGTGAGGTAGTTCTGGTTGGTGAGCATGCCGCGCTTGTCGATGCACAGGTTCATGATCACCCCGGTGTACTCGCTCTTGGTGATGATCTGCGCCTTGATGTAAGGCTCCTCGATCTTCTCGATGTGCATCACCGGAGGCAGCTCGCTGGGGTTGTGTACATCGATCACTTCACCGTTGGTCTTGGTGACGATATAGCCCACGTTGGGCACGGTGGTGATCACGGTGATGTTGAACTCCCGCTCGATCCGCTCCTGAATGATCTCCATGTGGAGCAGCCCGAGGAAGCCGCAGCGGAACCCGAAGCCCAGCGCGGCACTGCTCTCGGGCGTCCAGGTGAGGCTGGCATCGTTGAGCTTCAGCTTCTCCATGGCATCGCGGAGTTCCTCGTACTCGTCGGTCTCCACGGGGAAGATGCCGGCCCACACCATGGGTTTCACGTCCTCGAAGCCGTGGATGCCCTCAGCACACGGCCGCGCCTGATGCGTGATGGTGTCGCCCACCTTCACCTCGCTGGCTGTCTTGATGCCGCTGATGATATAGCCCACGTCGCCCGCGCTCAGCTGGGGCTTGGGCAGCAGGTCCATCTTCAGCACGCCGATCTCGTCCGCGTCGTACACCACGCCGGTATTGAAGAACTTCACCTTGTCGCCCTTGCGGATGGTGCCGTTCATTACGCGGAAATAGGCGATGATGCCCCGGAAGGAGTTGAACACGCTATCGAAGATGAGCGCCTGCAGCGGTGCGGTGGGATCGCCCTTGGGTGCGGGAACGCGCTCCACGATCGCCTCCAGCAGCTTGTCCACGCCCAAGCCCGTTTTTCCGCTGGCGCTGAGGATGTCCTCCAACTTGCAGCCGATGAGGTCCGTGATCTGGTCCTTCACCTCCTCGGGATTGGCGCTGGGGAGGTCCATCTTGTTCAGCACGGGGATGATCTCCAGGTCGTGCTCCAGGGCGAGGTAGAGGTTGCTGATGGTCTGCGCCTGGATCCCTTGCGTGGCGTCCACGATCAACAGCGCGCCCTCACAAGCGGCGATGCTTCGGCTCACCTCGTAGCTGAAGTCCACGTGGCCCGGGGTATCGATCAGGTTCAGGATGTACTTCTCGCCATTGAGCTCGTAGTCCATCTGGATCGCCTTGCTCTTGATGGTGATCCCCCGCTCACGCTCCAGGTCCATGTCATCCAGGTTCTGCGCCTGCATGTCACGGTCGGCGATGGTGCCTGTCATCTGCAGCAACCGGTCGGCCAAGGTGCTCTTGCCGTGGTCGATGTGCGCGATGATGCAGAAATTGCGGATGTTCTTCATGGAATGCCGGGCCGAAAAGGTCCGCGAAGGTAACGGTGATGGGCCTACCCCACGGAAGGCGCGAAGTACAGGGAAGAATGCGGTAAGCGCTGGTCGGTCCACATTTGTGGTTCAATAGCATTCCCCCACCTCCGGCGCGCCCCGTACTTTCGCGGCTTCCGCATGAAAGCCCCTGCCCGCACCACCGTCACCGCCGCACTGCCCTATGCCAACGGCCCGCTCCACATCGGCCACATCGCCGGGGCCTACCTGCCCGCGGACATCTACGTCCGGAACCTGCGGGCACGCGACAAGGAGGTGCTCTTTGTCTGCGGAAGTGATGAGCACGGCGCGGCCATCACTCTGCGCGCCCTGAAGGAGGGCACCACCCCGCAGGCCATCGTGGACAAGTACCACGCGCTGATGGGCAGTGCCTTTACCGACTTCGGCATCGCGTTCGACATTTACCACCGCACCAGCAGTGAGCTCCACAAGAAGACTTCCCAGGACTTCTTCCTGCAGCTCAATGCCAATGGCTCGTTAACGGAGAACACCGAAGAACAGTACTACGATGCCGAGGCCAAGCAATTCCTCGCGGACCGCTACATCACAGGCACCTGCCCCAACTGCGGCAATGCCGATGCCTATGGCGACCAGTGCGAGAAATGCGGAAGTGCGCTCAGCCCGAAGGACCTCATCGATCCGCGCAGCACCCTTAGCGGCAGCAAACCGGAGCTGCGGCCTACCAAGCACTGGTACCTGCCCATGGAACGCAGCCAGGAATGGATGACGAAGTGGATCAACACCGGCATGCTGGACGGCGAACAGCAGCACGATCCCGCCGAGTGGAAGCCACAGGTGCTGGGGCAGTGCAACAGCTGGCTGAAGGAAGGCCTGCGCCCCCGCGCCATGACGCGCGACCTCGATTGGGGCGTGCCCGTACCGCTG
>CAZFBP010000340.1:0-3296 GCA_964517255.1 uncultured Chryseobacterium sp. | reverse complement strand
ACGCTCATGCACGGCCTCGCTGTTGATGCCGGCCACTACCGCAGCGGCCCCATGGAGGTCTTCTACGGCGACCCCCAGCCCCTGCGCACCGCGCCCGCCAAGGGCCTGCCGGTGGCCGTGCAGGAATTGCTGCGCACCATCGAAGAGGACGACTTCCCGCCCCTGCTCACCAGTTGCGTGCTGCACTTCGGCCTGGTCTATCTGCGCCCTTTCACCGCGGGCAACGGCCGCCTGGCCCGCCTCTGGCAGCGCGCCCTGCTCACCCGCCACTGGCCCGTCTTCGCCTACCTGCCCGTCGAGGCCTTCATCCAGCGCGCCGAGCCCGCCTACCACGCCGCGCTGGAGTACGCCGACCGCCGGGGCGATGCCGTGGGCTTCGTCACCTATTCGCTGGAGCGCATCGAGGAGGCCCTAGCCGAATTGCTCGCCGAGCGCGACCCCGTGAGCACCGCCGCCGAGCGCATCGCCGCCTACCTCCTGCACCGCCAGCGCACCGGGCAGGCCGAGCAGCCCTTCCGCCGCATGCACTACATGGCCTTCCATCCCTGGCTAAGCACAGCAACGGCGACGCGGGATCTCAAAGAGGCCGCCCATGCGGGGCAGCTGCAGGCCACCGGCAGCGGACGCAGCGCGGCTTATGCCGTTGGCAACGCGTGGTGAGGCCTGTTCCACCACTCCAAGATTCGAAACCTGCTTCACGACAAGTCACCTTGCCGCATACCTTTAGGTCCAATACCACGACCATGAGGAACTACCTGCTAGTGATCTTGTTCTTGGGATCTTATGGAACTGCTGCCGCACAGATCGAGTATCCAAGCGAAGGTTGCAGGATCCGCTACCAGTACGATGCAGCCGGGAACCGAATCCAGCGTGATTGGTATTGCTGGGGGAGTGGAATGATGAGCGAGGCTGCGGACCAAGACTCAGTTAATGATGAAACCAAGCGCCGCTTGGTGGAAGTGCATATGAACGCAGCGCCGAACCCGGTCAGTGATCGGGTCACAGTCACTTTCACCGAGGAAGTGCCCAACGGCGTGCTGGAGGTGCTGGATGCCACCGGTCGTAGCGTGCGCAGCCAGCGTGTGGCTGGCAACACAACGGAGTTGGACCTGGGCGATTTAGGCTCTGGGAGCTATTGGCTGTCGTTCACGGTGGGCGAGGAGCGCATCGTTACGGCGATCTACGTTGATGGGACCAACACCAAGAAGCCATGAATACTCTGAGGGGCTTCTCCGGAACGTTAGCGGGCTTGGCCGTATGTATCGGACTCGATGTGCGGGGGCAGGTCTTCACGAGCGGATTCGAGGTATGGGCCATCGGATTACCTGTGGATTGGCTCGGTGATCAGACCACGATTTCAACCGATGATATCTGGCAAGTGACCGGGGATGCCTATAGCGGGTCGTATGCAGTGCGATTGGTGCAACCGGTGAGTGGACTCACCTATTTTACCTCGGAGCCGATGCACCTGGATAGCGGTAATCATTACCTGCTAAGCTATTGGGCCAAGGGCAACGGGGTCGTGGCACCTTGTCTTTTCGGAATCGATATCGATGGCGGCACTTTTCCATGCGAGACGGTAGATGTTGCCACGGAGACTTGGCAGTACTATACCGTGGAGTTCAATTGCTACCACACCTCGGACATCGCGGAGATCATGTTCATCTTGGCGATCACGTATGCGCCTGATCACCTCATGATCGACGATGTCTCGCTCGTCTTGAACAATCCTCCACCGCCGCCCTCCCTCAGCATCCAGCAGATACAAACACCGCAGGGCGGGACCAGCAACTCGCCTTACTTGGGATCAGCGGTGGCAACCAGCGGCATTGTCACGGCCATTACGTTAGAGGGCTACCAGTACTACATCCAGAACGGCACTGGGGCCCTATAGCGGTGTCCTCGTGAGCGAGTTCACGGGTGCAGCGCTGCAACTGGGCGATTCGGTGCGCGTTACAGGCAATGTGAGCGAGTCGGAAGGAGAGACCTTACTTGCTTGCAACAACGGATACGAACTACTTGCCAGCGGATCGCCGATGCCAACCCCGGAGGTGCTCACATTACCCTTGGCCGACCGGGAGCCCTGGGAGGGCGTGCTGGCAACCGTGGAGAACGTGGCCTGCCTTGACATCAATACCAATGATTCTTGGGATGGCACCGTGAACAGTTCGGTGGATGTGGTGATCGGTGCTCAATTCTTCGCAAGCGCCGTTGCCGTGGGATCGACCTACAACGTAACGGGCATTTTGCACTATGTATGGCCCACAGATAGGCTGGAACCCAGAGCACAGGAAGATGTGACGGAAGTGGTTGGAATCGAGGAAGCGGAACGCGAGATGCTGCGCTGCTTTCCGAACCCGGCGAGCGAGGTGATCCAGGTGGAGCTGCAGGATGGAAGCCAGAAGCCCTTCGTGTACGAGCTCATTGATGCGACAGGAAAGGTGGCCTCTAGCGGGATTACAAATGCGGGCCTGATCGATGTGAGCCAGTTGAATGAGGGGCTATACGTACTGCGTACGATGGGCTTTGCGCTAAGGTTTGTTGTTAGGCATTAGGGCGTATTTGGTGAGCTAAACAAGTTTGGCAGGTTGTGCGGGTAGCAATGTTGACTGTTCTTCGAGGGTCTTGCACTTGGACAGCATCGTCATCTGATCCGCCTTGACCTGTGAGGTGCTCCCCATTGACTGGACACTTTTCAGGCGGGCGTTAATGTGAACTGGGGTTGAACGAGTGTTGGTGTGAGGGAACGGTTTCGGGTGTCCGACAGACCAAAGTACAAATGCGCCGGGGTGAGGCCATCCAGGTTCTGGTGGGCCCGATGGTGGTTGTCGAAGGTGAAGTACGCGGAGAGGATCCGCCGCAGCTCGTTTCCATCCTTGGGGCTGTGGAGATAAATGCACTTCTGCTTCACGTTGCACCAGAGCCGTTCGATGAAGGCGTTGTCCGTTGCGCGGCCCTTACCATCCATGCTGATCCTGATGCCTTCCTTGAGCAATGCACCGGTGAACTCCTCGCTGGTGAACTGGCTGCCTTGGTCCGTGTTGAAGATCTTCGGAGCGGGGCGTTGCAAGAGCGCACCGAGCAGAGCTGAACCCGTCTTCGTCTTAAGCCACCCATTGTGGGAACTTGGCTGCCATGCCTTCGGGCGCGCCGCACGGCCCGGGTACCTTCGCCCTCGCCGATGCGCAACAGCGCCGAGGCGCGATCATGCGCTTGCTCTTCTCCTTCGTCCTCATCGCCTCCTCGCTCCTCTCCATGGCGCAAGGCGCCGAGCCCTTCGTGGAGTACTGGGACGC
>CAZFBP010000339.1:1240-3420 GCA_964517255.1 uncultured Chryseobacterium sp. | reverse complement strand
ACAATCGAATACAATACCGGCATCCTGCACCGTATCGATGAACTGCTCTGCCAGCTCACCGATGCCGAGCTGGCACAGCCGCGCGCGCTGCTCTTCGGCAGCAGCATCGGCGGGCACCTGCGCCACATCCTCGAGTTCTACACCTGCTTGCTCGGCCGCGGCCGCGCCGACCACTTCAGCTACGACCGCCGCCAGCGCGACCCCATGATCGAGCGTGAGGTGATCGCAGCGCGCGCATGCATAGCGCGGAGCATCGGCCTCCTGGCTGACACGCGCGGAGACATGGAGCTGCTCCTGCTAAGCGAGCTTCCCGGCTCAACGGAGGAGCACATCCAGCGAACCACATTGGCGCGCGAGCTCACCTATCTCGCCGACCATGGCGTGCATCATCTGGCGATGGTGCGCATCGCTTTGGATCAAGAGCTGCCGCACGTGCGCTATCCGGAAGAGCTCGGCGTAGCGGCGTCCACGCGCAACCACCACGCCCGGCAAGCCGCCAACGCATGAGCTGGCGCGCGCTCCGCGAACGCCTGAGCCATGAGTACTGGCCCTGGTGGCTCGTCTATCTGCCCGTGGTCCCTTTCTATTTGTGGCAGGCCCTGCGGCAACGGCGTGCGGCTTTCTTCACCAACGTGAATCCCGCGATTGACCTGGGCGGGTTCTTCGGCGAGAGCAAGTGGCGCATCTACCAGCGGCTTCCCGAAGGGAGTTATCCGCGCACGGCGCTCATCGCGCCGATGACCTCGGAGCTCGAGGCACGCGCAACGCGCGATCGGGCGGGCATCGAGTTCCCGTTGATCGTGAAGCCCGACATTGGTGAGCGTGGCCGCGCGGTGCTCCTCGTGCATGATGAGCCAAGTCTGTTGGCGGCGCTAGGGCAGCGCGATGAAGCGATGCTCTTGCAGGCCATCGCGCCGGGCGATCACGAGTTCGGCCTGATGTTCTTGAAGGATCCCGGGAACGGCCGCACACGTCTGCTCTCCATCTGCGGCAAGCGGTTCCTGGAAGTGGTGGGCGACGGCACGAGCACGGTCGCAGAACTCGTGCGACGAACCACGCGCGGCAGGAAGCAATTGGTCCGCCTGCGAAAAGAGCAACCGGAACTGCTGGCACGCGTGCCGCGCGAAGGTGAACGCGTCCGCGTGGAGCCGATCGGCAATCATTGCCGCGGGACACGGTTCGTGGATGGAGGGTACTTGCGCAGCGCGGCGCTGGAGCGCGCGGTGGATGAATTGCTCTCCTCGACGACCGGCATTCACTATGGCCGCGTCGATGCGCGCGCGCGCAACGAGGACGAGTTGCGCGCAGGCCGATTCACCGTGATCGAATTGAATGGCGTGAGCAGCGAGCCGGGGCAGATCTACGACCCTTCGCACGGCATCTGGTGGTGCTGGCGAGAGCTCTTGCGGCATGTTCGGCTCATGGGCCCGCTCAGCACAAGGCTGCAAGCCCTGGGGCACGAGCCAGCGTCGCTGGTCGAGGTGATGGGTCGGTGCGCAACGCACTTCAACTGGCCCGGGAGCGGCATCAAGGGGCCCAGCCCAGCGCCCGCATGAGGCCGTAAAGGCCACTGGCCAGAAGCACCGCGCCGATGCTGCGGAACAAGGTTCGCAAGCCCTTCGGCGAGAGCTTCTCCTGCGCCTTCATACCCAAGCGCACCAGAATCAAGAGCAGGATGATGGCTCCAACGAAGGCCCCCAACGCGAAGGCGAGCAGGTGGAGCCGGGAGTCGCTCGTCATGCCAAAGGACACGAGCATCAGCTTGATGCCGCACCAGAAGAGCAGGAGCTGGGGGTTGGCCATGCCCAGCAGCACGCCGCGCCGCATGTCTCCCGTAAGCTTGTCCTCGCCGGCCGCAGCAGGCTTGGGTCGGTACACGAAGACGAAGTAGATGCCGAGCCCGAGGAGAATGGACGCGACGATGAAGGTGATGCCCGTTGTGCCGATCTCCAGCGCATCCACCATCCAGTCCGCGCCCAAGAAGGCCACGCCCGCGTAAATGAACTCCGGGATGGATCCGCCAATGGCCATGCGCCTCCCAGCATGCCGCCCCCACTTCACGGTATGCGCCAGCACGGCGGTGTTCACCACGCCAGCCTGCAATGAGCCAATGAAGCTGGCCATTGCGGCCGCGACGAAGAAGAGCAGCGTGTCCACCTTTGCGCAAAGTAGCCGCTTCC
>CAZFBP010000339.1:0-1140 GCA_964517255.1 uncultured Chryseobacterium sp. | reverse complement strand
CGCCCCATGCCGCTGAAGCCCACGCCGCCGAAGGGCAGATCCTCGGGGCCGAATTGCAGGAAGCAATGATTGATGCACCCGCCGCCGAAAGCGATGCGGTCGCGGAAGAAGCGTTGCGATTGGCGATCACTGCTGAAGATGTAGGCCGCCAGCGGGAAGGGATTGCGGCGCGCGATGCTCAGCGCCTCTTCAGGCTCGCGCCACGGGATCACTGGCAGGACCGGGCCGAAGATCTCCTCGCGCATCACGGGGCTGTCGAGGTCCACTTGCGTGAGAAGAGTCGGGGCGATGTAGCGATCAGTCCTATCCGTGGCGCCTCCGATGAAACGTGCGCCCTGGCTCAGATAGGCGCTCACCGTGTCGAAGCGGCGGTCGTTCACCAGTCGCGCGTAGTCGGGGCTCTGCTGCGGGTCCTCGCCATAGGCCTTCTTCACGAAGCGCGCGAATCGATCCAGGAATTCATCCATCACCGATTCGTGCACGAGCGCATGATCCGTCGCGATGCAGGTCTGCCCGGCATTGAAGTACTTGCTCCAAGCGATGCGCTTGGCGGCTTTGTTGATGTCGGCGCTGCCATCAACGATGGCGGGGCTCTTGCCACCCAGCTCCAGCGTAACCGGCACCAATTGCTCGGCGGCCATCGACATGATGGCCCTCCCCACGCGCTGACTGCCGGTGAAGAACACATGGTCGAAACGGAAACCCTTCATGAGCGCCGGCACCACCTCGGAGCCGTGCCCTTGAGCAACAGCAACGTGCGCGGGATCGAATGCCGATGCAATGATCCGTTCCACAACCGCTGCGGTGTGCGGCGCGTCCTCACTGGGTTTCAGCACAGCGCAATTGCCAGCGGCAATGGCGCCCGCCAGCGGCGAGAGCAGAAGCAAAGCGGGATAATTCCATGGGGCAATGATGAGCACCACGCCGAGCGGTTCAGCATGCACATGGCTTTCAGCAACCTGAATAGCCAAGGGCGAAGGCACGCGCTGCGGGCGCATCCAATCCCTCAGGTGTAAGAGCGCATGATCGATGGCGGCGTACACCAGCCCCACGTCGCTCATGTAGGCCTCGAATCGCGGCTTGCGCATGTCGGCGCGCATGGCAGCGAGCAGTTCTTCCTCGTGCTTCCGAAGGCTCTGG
>CAZFBP010000338.1:0-3430 GCA_964517255.1 uncultured Chryseobacterium sp. | reverse complement strand
CCCCGGCGGCGGAGTCTATGCCGGCCTGGGCATCTACGACACCATGCAGTACATCGCCCCCGATGTGGCCACCATCTGCACGGGCATGGCCGCCAGCTTCGGCGCGGTGCTCCTCTGCGCCGGCGCGAAGGGGAAGCGCACCGCGCTAAGGCACAGCCGCATCATGATCCACCAGCCCTTGAGCGGCACCGAGGGCCAGGCCAGCGACATGGAGATCGCCATGAACGAAGTGCGCAAGGTGAAGAAGGAGCTCTACGACATCATCAGCCACCACACGGGCCAGCCCTACGAGCGCATCGAGAAGGACAGCGACCGCGATTGCTGGATGACCTCCACCGAGGCGAAGGCCTACGGCCTCATCGACGAAGTGCTCTTGAAATCACGCTAGAACCAAACACCCAGAACCCGAAACGCATGTTCCCGAAGGACGAATTCCTCAAGTACGCCGTCAAGCACCGCGGCATCAGCAGCTCCGCGCTGCACAGCTACACCTCGGCGGCTATCACCAGCTCGATGACCCCCTACATCATCGAGGAGCGCCAGCTCAACGTGGCGCAGATGGACGTGTTCAGCCGGTTGATGATGGACCGCATCATCTTCCTGGGCACGGGCATCAACGACCAGGTGGCCAACATCATCCAGGCCCAGCTGCTCTTCCTGGAGAGCGTGGATGCCAAGAAGGACATCCAGATCTACCTGAACAGCCCCGGCGGCGGAGTCTATGCCGGCCTGGGCATCTACGACACCATGCAGTACATCGCCCCCGATGTGGCCACCATCTGCACGGGCATGGCCGCCAGCTTCGGCGCGGTGCTCCTCTGCGCCGGCGCGAAGGGGAAGCGCACCGCGCTAAGGCACAGCCGCATCATGATCCACCAGCCCTTGAGCGGCACCGAGGGCCAGGCCAGCGACATGGAGATCGCCATGAACGAAGTGCGCAAGGTGAAGAAGGAGCTCTACGACATCATCAGCCACCACACGGGCCAGCCCTACGAGCGCATCGAGAAGGACAGCGACCGCGATTGCTGGATGACCTCCACCGAGGCGAAGGCCTACGGCCTCATCGACGAAGTGCTCTTGAAATCACGCTAGAACCAAACACCCAGAACCCGAAACGCATGTTCCCGAAGGACGAATTCCTCAAGTACGCCGTCAAGCACCGCGGCATCAGCAGCTCCGCGCTGCACAGCTACACCTCGGCGGCTATCACCAGCTCGATGACCCCCTACATCATCGAGGAGCGCCAGCTCAACGTGGCGCAGATGGACGTGTTCAGCCGGTTGATGATGGACCGCATCATCTTCCTGGGCACGGGCATCAACGACCAGGTGGCCAACATCATCCAGGCCCAGCTGCTCTTCCTGGAGAGCGTGGATGCCAAGAAGGACATCCAGATCTACCTGAACAGCCCCGGCGGCGGAGTCTATGCCGGCCTGGGCATCTACGACACCATGCAGTACATCAACCCCGACGTGGCCACCATCTGCACCGGCATGGCCGCCAGCATGGGCGCCGTGCTGCTGTGCGCCGGCGCCAAAGGCAAGCGCAGCGCCCTGAAGCACGCCAGGGTGATGATCCACCAGCCCATGGGCGGCGCCGAGGGGCAGGCGAGCGACATGGAGATCACCGTGAACGAGATCAAGAAGCTCAAGAAGGAGCTCTACGAGATCATCAGCAGCCACAGCGGCCAGCCCTTCGAGCGCGTGGAGAAGGACGGCGACCGTGATTACTGGATGGTGGCCGAAGAAGCCAAGGCCTACGGCATGATCGACGAATTGCTGGTACGCAGCAAATAGCGTTGGCACCAGCCCGCTACCGGCCCCGGCGCAACCCGTCGGGGCCGCGTGTATCTTGGCGGGCCGTTTCAAACGTAGAAGGCCCTTCGTCCCCTTACCACCAGGCCGACCGGCAATAGCACCATGGACAAGAAAGAAATCAAGTGCTCCTTCTGCGGGCGCGACAAGCAGGACACCAATGTCCTCATCGCTGGCATCACCGGGCACATCTGCGACGGCTGCATCACCCAGGCGCAGAACATCATCCAAGAGGAACTGAGCCAGCGCAGCCGGAGCGAGATGGAGGGCAGCCTCATCCTGCAGCGCCCCTCGGACATCCGCCGCTTCCTCGACGAGTACGTGATCGGCCAGGACGATGCGAAGAAGGTGCTGAGCGTGGCCGTGTACAACCATTACAAACGCCTGCTCCAGAAGCCCGTCACCAGCATCGATGACGTGGAGATCGAGAAGAGCAACATCATCCTCGTGGGCGAGACCGGCAGCGGCAAGACCCTGTTGGCCAAGACCATCGCGCGCATGCTCAACGTGCCCTTCGCCATCGCCGACGCCACGGTGCTCACCGAGGCGGGCTACGTGGGCGAGGACGTGGAGAGCATCTTGAGCCGCCTGCTCCAGGCCGCCGATTACGATGTGAGCAAGGCCGAGCGCGGCATCGTCTTCATCGACGAGATCGACAAGATCAGCCGCAAGAGCGATACCCCCAGCATCACCCGCGACGTGAGCGGCGAAGGCGTTCAGCAAGCCCTGCTCAAGCTCCTCGAGGGAAGCACCGTGAGCGTGCCTCCCCAAGGCGGCCGCAAGCATCCGGAGCAGAAGCTCATCCAGATCGATACGCGCAACATCCTCTTCATCTGCGGCGGCGCCTTCGACGGCATCGATAAGATCATCGCCCGCCGCGTGCGCAGCAGCGCCGTGGGCTACAGCGCCAGCAAGGAAGGCCGCATCCACGACGAGAACCTGCTCCAGTACGTGAGCCCCGCCGACCTGCGCGGCTACGGCCTCATCCCCGAGCTCATCGGCCGCTTCCCGGTGCTCACCTACCTGGACCCGCTGGACAAGGAGAGCCTGCGCCGCATCCTCACCGAGCCAAAGAACGCCCTGGTCAAGCAGTACGTCAAGCTCTTCGAGATGGACCGGGTGAAGCTCAGCCTGGACAAGAAGGTGCTGGATTTCATCGTGGAGAAGGCCATGGAGTACAAGCTCGGGGCCCGCGGGCTGCGCAGCATCTGTGAGGCCATCCTCAACGACGCGATGTACGAGATGCCGGGCACGGGCGAGCGGCCCGCCGAACTGCGCATCACCCTGAGCTATGCCCGCGAGAAGTTCGAGCGCTCTCGGATGAGCCAGTTGAAGGTGGCCTGAGGGCGGGACGGGCGGATTACCTTCGCCCTTTCCAACGGACCCTCTCATGAAACGGAACACCCTCGTTCTGGCTGCGGCCCTGCCGCTCGCCATACAGGCTCAGGAACTGCCCCAGCAAAGCCCGTCGGGCGAGCTCGAGCAGGTCATCGGCCTCACCGACGTCGAAGTGGATTATTCACGCCCCAGCGCCCGCGGACGCAAGGTCTTCGGCGACCTGGTGCCCTACGGCGAGCTGTGGCGCACCGGGGCCAATGCCTGCACGCGCATCGACC
>CAZFBP010000337.1:0-3430 GCA_964517255.1 uncultured Chryseobacterium sp. | reverse complement strand
ACCATCACCACCGACCTCACGGGCTTCACAGGCGCGTTCGGCAACGTGAACGTGGGCAGCAGCAGCGCCGGACAGACCTTCTTGGTGAGCGGCAGCAACCTAACCGCCAACCTCGAGGTGCTGGCGCCGGCCGGCTTCGAGGTCTCCCTCGATGGCAGCAACTGGCTGGTGAATCCCTTGGTCCTCGTTCCCACGAGCGGAAGCGTGCCGAGCACCACGGTCCATGCGCGATTCTCGCCAGCCGCGGCCGTGGCCTACAGCGATGATGTGACGTGCAGCAGCACAGGCGCCTCGAACCAGTTGGTTTCTGTGACCGGAACGGGCATCGCGGTGGTGGTGCCTACCCAGTTGGCGATCACCAGCATCAACGGCGGCAACAATGTCGTCGAGAACACCGCCTTCAGCGTGACGGTGCAGGCGCAGGACGGAAGCAACAACCCACAGAACGTGGTTGCCAATACCGATGTGCTGATCACACTTGACACCGGGACGGGCAACCTTGGCGGCACGGTGACCGGAACCATCGCGGCGGGCGCGCATACGGTGGTGGTCAGCGGCCTCACCTATGACATCGCCGAGACCGGCGTGGTGCTGAATGTCGAGCGTACCAGCGGCGATGTGCTCACCGATGGGCAATCGGCGGCGTTCGATGTGCTCGGGGCGGCGCAGGACCTGAGCTTCTCCAACACGCCGCCGAGCGGCCTCACGGGCCAGGTGGTCGCCGCGTTCCAAGTGGATGCGCTGCGTGCCGATGCCACGGTGGCCACGGAGTTCACCGGCGCGGTCACGATCACCGTCTTCAGCGGCCCTGGCACGATGAGCGGCACCACCACGCAGAGCGCCGTGAATGGCTCGGCCACCTTCAACGACATCAGCTTCAGCGCGCCGGGCAGCTACATCCTGAATACCACGGGTGGGGGCTTGAATCCGAGCAACAGCCCGGTCATCGTCATCACCGATGTGCCCGCGCTCACCGAGGTGATCCTGCCGCAATACGCGGTGAACGGCGCGACCTCAGGAACGCGGCTGCCCTATGTGTGCCGCCTGCAGATCAGCAACCTGGTGCCCAATGCCATCTATCGGTACGTGACCGGTGCCAGCACCAATCCCAGCCTCGGCCTCAGCCTCGCGGCCGGCAACATGTACGCGATCAACAACACGGCGGGCGCCTTCGGCCACATCACGGGGCAGACCTCGAGTAAGAGCGTTGCATCACCGGTGATCGATGGCGATGAGTTCACCACCAACAGCCGCTGCGCGGAATTCACCACCGATGGATCCGGCAGCTACACCGGCTGGTTCAGCATGGTGCCGACCGGGAATGCGGTGTTCACCGATGGCAACGACGTGTACTTCTACGTGCAGTTGAACAACGGCTTCGGAGGCCTTGCCCTCACCAATGAAGTGCGGTCCACCAACACGATCCGCATGATCATCCCCAGCGCGACGGCTCGCGCCGCGCGGGGCGAATCGAGCGCGACTGCGGAGAACATGGTCTTGTTGTATGACAACGAAGCGGGCACCGGTCGGCCGATCTGGGGCACCTGGGCAGAGAATGATGGCATCGATCAGTCGTATACCACTTGGTACGATGCCGGGGTGGATGCGCAATCGGGCCGTTGGGGCGCGTATTTGCCCACGACGCTGCCGGATGGTGTCCGCCGCATCGAGCAGCGCGACGTAGCTACTGCGGCACTCTTGAACTGCCCGGGCCTGAGCGCCACCGGCTCTTGGACCGGCGCAGGCAGCACGGTGAACCCGTCGTTCGGCACCACGCCCATCGTGTTCACCACCGGCGATGCCAACTTCGATGCGCCCACCACCTGGTACGCTGATACGGACAACGACAATCTGGGCGACCCGAATGACACGCAAGTGGCGTGCATGCAGCCTTCGGGCTACGTTGCAGTGGCTGGCGATGCCTGCCCTGCCGTGAGCGGCACCATCGGTTCGTCGTGCGACGATGGCAACCCCAACACGATCAACGATGTGCTTCAGAACGATTGCAGCTGCGCGGGCCAGACCGTGGACTGCGAAGGGACGCCTGGCGGGCCTGCCTTGCCCGGCACTCCGTGTGACGACCTCAACCCCGCCACCGGCAACGACACTTGGGACAACCTGTGCAATTGCGTGGGCCAGTTGATCGATTGCCTCGGCGTACCCGGGGGACCCGCGCTCGTCGGCACTTCGTGCGACGACCTCGACCCCGGCACTGGCAACGACACCTGGCAAGTGGGCTGCATCTGCGCAGGCCAGCCGTTCGACTGCCTCGGCGTGCCCGGTGGCCCGGCCATTCCGGGCTCTCCGTGCGATGATGGCCAGGCGAACACCATCAACGACACCTACCAGATGAATTGCTCGTGCGTTGGAACACCGGTGTCCTTCACCGATGGCAACATCGTGGTGCTGCAGGCCGGCGATGGCAGCGGCGCGCTCACCAATACCGGCAACGCGGTGGTGCTGCGCGAATTCACGGGCATGGGCGCGAACACCGTCAACATCCCGATTCCTTCCACGGGTGGGACACCGCTCGTGGTGAGCGGCACGGCCACCACCGAGGGCGCCCTTTCTCGCTCTGCTGACAAAGCCAAGCTGGTATTCGGCGGCTATGCGCAAGCGCTTCCGGGAGCCGCCAACCTCACCACGAGCACCTCGGCTGCGGTGAACCGCGCCATCGGCACGGTTGACAATGCCGCCGCCTTCGTGCGCGAGACCACCAGCGCCACAGCCTTCAGCGGTGGCAGCATCCGGGGCGCGGCAAGCCAGGGCACCGATTTCTGGAGCGCAGGGGCCAACACGGGCATCGTGTACTTCGGCCCTGGCGCGCCTGCCACTGTGAGCACGACCCTCACCAACAACCGGGCGATGGAGGTGCACAACGGACAGCTGTACTTCAGCACCGGGTCAGGCGCGAGCCGCGGCGTGTGGGCCGTGGGCACCGGCCTGCCGACCGGCAGCGGCAACACGAGCACCGTTGTGGTGAACGCAGGTGGCAGCGCGAGCCCCTATGAGTTCGCCTTCAACAGCGCCACCACCATCTGCTACGTCGCCGATGACCGCACCTTCGCTACGGGCGGTGGCGTGCAGCGCTGGGACTTCATCGCTGGGTCGTGGGTGCTGAGCTACACGCTGGCCGTGGACGGCACCACTGGAGCTCGCGGCCTTGAAGTGGATTTCAGCGGCGCCGACCCTGTGATTTACGCAACCACTACGGATAACCCGAACCGTTTGGTCCGCGTGGTGGACACGGGCGCAGGCAGCGTTGGCGCCACTATCGCCACGGCCCCTGCCAGCACCGCATTCCGAGGTGTGGCGTTCGCCCCAGAGGTGCCTTGCCCGCTGGATGCCGACAACGACGGCGCATGCGATGACACCGACAATTGCCTCGGCACCGCGAATCCGGGACAGGAGGATGGTGACAACGATGGCG
>CAZFBP010000336.1:0-3439 GCA_964517255.1 uncultured Chryseobacterium sp. | reverse complement strand
CCCATGAGGCCGCTGTTGCGGAAGATGCTGAGCGCGGCCAGCATGGCGAGCATGTACGGCAGCACGCGCAGCCCGGTGGTGAAGCCATCCTTGGCGCCGTGCACGAAGCTCTCGAAGAGGTTGGTGCCCTTCTCGCGGAAGTAGCGCTCCATGAGGAAGGCGTAGCCCACGATGAGGGCGATGATCACCAGCAGCATGCCATTGCTGAGGTTGTCGGTGAAATGGAATTTGGCCGCGCCCGCCAGCGATCCGATGTAGGCCATCAGCCCTCCGATGATCGAAGTGACGAGCAGCACGCCGCCCATCACGGGCAGGTTGAAGAGGTTGATGCGCTGCTTCACGGCCACCATGAGCAGTGCGGCCAGCGTTCCGATGAAGCTGGTGATGATCAATGGCACCATCACATCGGCGGGATTGGCCGCTCCCATCGCCGCGCGATAGCCGATGATGCTGGTGGGCAGCAACGTGAGGCCAGCGGCATGCAGGCACAGGAACATGATCTGGCTGTTGGTCGCCCGTTCCTTCACCGGATTGTCCTCCTGCATGCTCTCCATGGCCTTCAGGCCGAAAGGCGTTGCAGCGCTATCGAGGCCCAGGAAGTTCGCGGCGAAGTTGAGCGTCATGAATCCGTAGGCCGGGTGGTCCTTGCGCAGATCGGGGAACACGCGATGGAAGACCGGCGATAGCACGCGCGCTACTTTCTCCATGGCCCGTGAATCGATCAAGAGGTTGAGCAAACCGCAGAAGAAGGTGAGGTAGCCGATCAGCGGCAGCCATAGGTCCATGATGGTGTTGCGGCAGGTGGCGAAGAGCCCATCGGCCGGCTGTTGGCCATTGGTGACCTTGATGATGCCAGTGCCGTTGAGCACGTAGCGGTCGCCGTCCAGTTCAACACCTTCATCGCCCGAAGCTCGGATTTGCGCCAGCAACAAGGTGTTCTGAAGAGCGACGGTATCCAACTCATTCACCACCAGCGCATCGCCCTGCTTGCCGTTCACCAGCATGCCCAGGCTGTATTGCCTGCCGGTGCCCAGCATCACCAGCACGTAGCCGATGCTGAGCAGGAGGATTAAGGTCCAGAAACGACTCAGCGCCATGCATGCAAAGGAGCGAAGGCGCGCGGGCAAGGAGCGGGGCGGGAGCGGCGGGCGGCCAACAAGCGGGTGTGGACGGCCTCAGTCCTTGCGCATGCTCAGCCCGTAAACCATCGGTATCATGCCCTCCAGGCCTTTGATTCGGAAAAGCCCATCCGCACCGCGCACCGTATTGGCGAAGCTGTCATGGGGCGATCCATCCAGCTCGGTGAAGCGCTCGAGGATGAAGCCTTCTTCGAGCAGCGCGCTCATCACTTCGCCGAGGTCGTGGTTCCATCCGTAGGACTTCGTCGCTATCGGGGCTTCACGGTCAGCGTAGCTGCCCTGTTCCTCCTCCACGATCACTTCGCGGTTGAAGTAGGAGTACTGCACATGCGTGAAGTCGTTATCGAACATCCACACGACCGGATGGAACTCCGCGAAGACGAGGCGGCCGCTTGGCTTGAGGTAGCGCTTGAGGTTCGCGGCCCACGGCTTCAGGTCGGGCAGCCAGCCGATGGTGCCGTAGCTGGTGAAGATGATGTTGAACCGGCCATCGAGCGCCGGCACATGGTCGATCACATTGCTCAGCACCCAGTCGGCCTTCAATCCGAGTTTCTCCGTCAGGCGCGCGGCTTCAGCGAGTGCCGCGTCGGAAATGTCCAATCCCGTCACCTCTGCGCCCATCCGCGCCAGGCTCAAGGTATCCTGTCCGAAATGGCATTGCAGGTGAAGGATGCGCTTGTCCTTCACATCACCGAGCAATTGCAGCTCAAGGTCCGTGAGCGAGTTCTTGCCCGCCATGAAGCCCTCCATGTCGTACATGCGCGAGGCGAGGTGGTGCGGCACGCGGGCGTTCCAGAGCGCCCGGTTGGCATCGAAGGCGGCTTTCAGATCCATGCTGCGAACCTATCACAGCTTCAGCTCCTTCATGTCGCCCTTATCCGTGATCCATACGTACTTCACGATGTCCTTGGCCTCCTTCTTCGGGAAGCCCTCGGGCAATTGGATCTGCAGGGTGAGGTTGTAGGTGTACTGCACGGGCGGCTCGGTGATCTCGGCGTGCAGCACGATGTCGAATTTGCCGTAGGGCACTTTGTTGTAGAAGAAGCTGCTGGGCTGGCGCACGTCGTTCACCACTTGCCCTTTGCGGCGGCTGTTGAGCGAGGTCTGCACGCGGCTCTTGTACGCGGCATAGCGGTCCAGCGGGAAGTAGGCGCCGTTCTGCTCCGCGGCGAGCCGGTGTCCTTCGCTCACACGCAGTCCGAGCTTCGCGAAGTTCTCCAGTTTCTGTTGGAGCAGGCGGTTGGCGAAGAGCCGCAGCGTGTCGTAGCAGGCGCTCTGCTGGGCCACGAAGAAGTCCACCTTCACCAGGTCGTAGATCTCCTCCTTCGCAGCGGCGGTAACGAGCTTGTCCAGGATGCGCGCATCGGTGAAGCGCACATGGATGTTCTTCTGGATCTCGAATCCTGCGGGCACTTCCTGGTAGGTCCTGCTGAAGAGTTTGCGCGTGGTCTCGATCTCATACACGGGCACGAAGGAGAGCATGTCCATGAACACATCATTCTCCCTCACGCCATGCTTCTTCACGCGCGCGGTGAATGCAGCGATGCGCTGATTGATGAGGCTGTCGGCCTCTTCCGCAGACTGCCCAAGTTGCGTGATGTGGAAGATGGCGAGGTAGCTGTCAGCCGTGGCGTTCATCATCGCGTTCACCTCCAGCACCAGCATGTTGCCCTGTATGCTGGCCTTCACCGCCTGCTCGGCCTGCTGCATCCACATGCGGCTGCTGGCCTCGTACATCAAGTTGCCCATGGCCTGGGCGTTGGCCTCGGTCAGGCCGAGTGTGACGAGGATCGATACGGCGGACCGTTTGAGCATGGCGTTGTGGTTTGGCCATGCGGTACACAGCACCACGCGAGGCGTTCAATGCGGGCTCAACCGAACAGTTCGCCGCTGATGGCGCCCTCGTGCTGCAGCAGCCATCGCTTGCGCCAGATGCCGCCCACGTATCCGGTGAGCAGGCCATCGCTGCCGATCACGCGGTGGCAGGGCACGATGATCGGCAGCGGGTTCGATCCCGTGGCGTTGCCCACAGTGCGCGCGATGGCCCGGCCCCCGATGCGTTCGGCGATCTCCTGGTAGCTGCGCGTATCGCCCCAACGGATGCCCGCGATCGATTGCCAGACGAGTTTCTGGAAGGGCGTGCCCAGTTGCTGCAGGGGCAACTCGAAGTGCTTGCGCTTCCGCTTGAAGTAAGCGGCCAGTTGCTTGCCGGCATCCACCAACAGGGCAGGCGGTTTCGCGTGCCTTACCCGCAAAGGCTCGAACGAAACACCGGTGATCAGGTCGCCGTCGCTCGCCAC
>CAZFBP010000335.1:0-3449 GCA_964517255.1 uncultured Chryseobacterium sp. | reverse complement strand
GGCCGCCCCGGCATGGCGGAGTCGGGCGTAGGCCTCGGCTACCTCTGGCCATGTGCGGAACACATAGGGCTCCATCAGATTCGGCGCCACCTCCCGCCATCGCTCCACCGGCTCATGCCGCAGGAGTTGAGCCAAGCCAAGTTCCCGGCCGCTCATCTCAGCATGAGCATAGGCCAGGGAGGTCGCCATGTGCACGCCAGGGTTGACCAGCACGATCCAGAGCCCTGCGAGATCCAACTCAATCGGCGTGAGCACCTCGCCCCGGCCACGCGCCAGTTGAGGGCCATCTGAAACGAAGAAGGGGCAATCGCTGCCGAGCACAGCGGCGAGTTCAGTCAGTCCACTTCTTCGCAGTCCGAGCCCGGCCACCTGATTGATCAAGCTCAACGCGAATGCACCATCGCTGCTGCCTCCGCCCAGCCCGGCGCCCAAGGGTATGGCCTTGTGGAGATGGACTCGCAGGCCCGGCAGGCGATGCTCCGAGCTCAGCAACGCGTGCGCTCGCATGACGAGGTCGCTCTTCAATGGCCCATCCACCGGCAAACCCGATCTCGTGTAGGGAACCGAGCCTTGCGGCGCCTCCGGATTCATGACCACTTCCAGGGCGTCATGCAACGGTATCGGAACCATGACGCTCTCAATATCATGATAACCATCCGCCCGCTTGCCGATGACGTTGAGGCCCAGGTTGATCTTGGCGTGCGGGTAGGCGATCATGCGCGGAATCGTGCAGGCGCCGAAGGTACCTCGGCGCATCCGCGGCTTTGGCCCATCCTTCTACCTTCGTCCGCCCAACGAGCGCCTGATGGAGACATTCCTGGAATTCGAGAAGCCGATCCAGAACATCCTGGAGCAGATCGAGAAGTTGAAGGAGGTCTCGGCCCAGGGCGAAGTGGACGTCACGGCCACCTTGAACGACCTCGAGGAAAAGCTCACCGAGACACGCAAGCAGGTCTATTCGGGGCTTTCGCCATGGGAACGCGTGCAAGTGAGCAGGCACCCTGATCGGCCGTACACGCTGAAGTACATCGATCACCTCACAGAGGGCACGTTCGTAGAGCTTCACGGCGACCGCAACGTGAAGGACGACAAGGCCATGGTGGGCGGCTTCGGTCTCCTTAACGGGAGCGCCGTGATGTTCATCGGCCAGCAGAAAGGAATCAACACCAAGATGCGGCAGTACCGCAACTTCGGAATGGCCAACCCCGAGGGCTATCGAAAAGCCCTGCGGCTCATGAGGCTCGCCGAGAAATTCAACAAGCCGGTGGTCACCTTCATCGATACCCCCGGCGCATTCCCCGGTTTGGAGGCCGAAGAGCGAGGCCAGGGCGAGGCCATCGCGCGCAACTTGATCGAGATGGTGCAGTTGCGCGTGCCAGTGATCTGCGTGATCATCGGTGAGGGCGCATCGGGCGGCGCGCTCGGCATCGGCATCGGCGACAAGGTGCTGATGCTGGAGAACACCTGGTACAGCGTGATATCGCCTGAATCGTGCAGCAGCATCCTCTGGCGCAGCTGGGACTTCAAGGAGCAGGCGGCCAAAGCGTTGAAGCTCACGGCCACCGACATGCTCGAGAACAAGCTCATCGACGGCATCATCAAAGAACCGCCCGGCGGCGCACACGCGGATGTGGAAGCAGCCTGCACGCTGGTGAAGGCCGAGGTCGGCAAGCAGGTCGCGAAGCTCAAGAAGATCTCACCAGACAAACTCGTGGAGTACCGGATCAAGAAGTTCTGCGAGATGGGCGTGGTGTTGCAGGACAAGCCTGGCAAGAAGCAGCCAGCGAAGGCCAAGGCCTAACGATTCGTCTGGAACAGCACTTTGGCAGCCGCATGCGGCGCGGCTTGCGTATTGAGCACGGCGCCGGTCATGGTATTGAACACGGTGATGGTGCTACCACCAGCGGCGTGCGTAGTGCCCGAGACGGGGTCGAAGGTCAAGCCATCGACGACGAGCCCGGGGATGATTGAAGTCGCAGCGGCGGTCTGCTGGTCGAAGCGATGGACGCCCGAGGCCAATCCCAGGATGAAAACGCCTGTCGAGGCACGCTCAACGCAACGCAGTGCATCAGTATTGAACGCACGAAGCTGCACCGAGCCACCGCTACCTAAGCTCAGTTCATGCACCACGCCATCCGCGGCGCTATTCCCGAATACCAGCACGCGGTCATCATCCACCGCGAACATGGCCACTGCCCGCGAGGGCGCGTTCACCTGACCGAGGACCGCACCGGAGGAATAGCCCAACCTGAAGACTTTGCGCTGTTGGCTCACCGGTTCCACTGCGGCGCACACCACCGAGTTGCCCACAACCGCCATGGCCTCCCCGTGGTAGCCGGCCGGCAGCACGGCGCTCAGGGTTGTCGCGCCATCCGTCGTGAACCCTTTCACCGCTCCGTCAGCGCCGCAGGCATAAATGCGCCCATCGTCCGGATCGCGCGCGAGGCAGGTGAAGTAGGCCGACCAAGACCCGGGATTCGCCATGATCGATTCCACGCTGCCTGTGCTGATACGCACCCGGTTCAGCGGCGCGGACGATGTACCGCTGACAAAGAGATGATCGAGCCCGATCACCGCCTGGCCAAGCTGCTGCACAGCCGCGAAGACGCTCACGCCCCCGGTGCTGTCGATGCGCGAGATGGTGAACGGCGGAGCGCCCGAACCGGGTGGAATGAGGAAGGTGGAGCGCACGCGCAAGGGAGCGGCATGCACGGTGATCGCCTGGAAGGCGCGCGCATCATGCACGCCATCGCTGGCCCGTACGGTGATGAAGTACTGCCCTGAGGCGATCCGCTCATCCGTCACAGCAAGGTCAACATCCAATTCGGCGGACGCACTGCCCAGGCTCATGACCACCACCGGTGCGATGGGCACGCCATCCGCGTCGGCCACGAAAACCGTGATGCTCTCCACGCTGCGGTCATCGCTCACGGCCACGCCCACCGTGAATGTGTCGGGGATGCTCACCTGGAAGCCCGCGCCAGGCGCGAGGATGCGCACACTCGGCGGCGTGGAGTCCTTGTCCTTGCGGCAACCGGGAGCCAGCATGCTCACCAAGGCCGCAGCCATCAAGCATTGTTGATAGCGCATGCCCGCAAGATAGCCGCCACGCGCGGGCCGCTCACCCAAGGAGGATCTTGTCAACGATCGCCGATGTTGATCCATTGCTCGCAGCCTGTTGATACTTCGACGGAAGGCGCCATGAAGCGCGGCTACTTTTGGCGCCCTTCCACGCAGGCACCGCTCCGCACGGCCACCACTCCGAACCAGCGGGCGCATGCGTCAACATACAGGACGATGAGCGACTTCTCCACCTCGCGCGCGCAAGGCCGTTTGCGCGGAGGCCCCCGACGCGATTCCTCGGCCTTGCTGGCTAGCGCGCTCGAGGCAGGCAAGCTTCCGCCGCAGGCCCCCGAATTGGAGCAGGCCGTGCTGGGTGCGCTCATGCT
>CAZFBP010000334.1:0-3467 GCA_964517255.1 uncultured Chryseobacterium sp. | reverse complement strand
CCGCTCGCGTGGCGCTTGCTAAGGCGCGCGTGCACCCAGGCCTCCTGCTCCTGCGTGCGCACCTCGCTGATCATGCCCACCTTGGTGCGCAGGTTCACCCTGATGCTGTCGACATCGATGGTGTGGCCGTCCTGCACCAGGCGGGGCTTGCCGGCGGTGGCGCCGCTGCTGTCCGGGGCACCAAAGCTCATGGCCTCTTCGTTCTTGAAGCTGAAGATGATGCGGTCCGCGCTGAGCTGCGTGCCCTGGTGCATCACCGTGGCGGCCCCGTAGAGGTACACGGCTTGCTCCTCCAGGTCGTAGCGGATGCTGTCGCGCGCCGCGTAGCGCACCTCGTCATCGAGCTTCTGCGCGCGCGCCGCGAGGCCCGCGCACATGAACAGGAATGTGATGAAAACTGCGAGGCCCTTCAACCTGCGCCGGGCAGCCACGGTTCTTTCTTCGCGCCACATGGGCGGGATGCGCGGCAATGCCTGCATGAGCGGGTCGTCCTCGCCGTTGGGCGCGCCGCAAAGTACGCACCTTGCCATCCGCCGCTTGGAACGCATCAGCCGCCACCTGCTCTTCGGATTAACGATCCTTGTGCTCGCTGCGGAATCGCGCGCGCAGGGCCGCGACCCGCACCGCATCCGCACCATCGTGCTCGATGCGGGCCACGGCGGCAAGGATCCCGGCAACCTCGGCACGGGCCGCTACAAGACCACTGAGAAGCATGTGTCGCTGAACGTCGCCCGGCGCGTGGGCAGGTACATCAACGAGGCCTTCCCCGATGTGAAGGTGATCTACACCCGTGAGGACGACCGCTTCATCGAGCTCATGGAGCGCACGCAGATCGCCAATCGCGCCAAGGCCGACATCTTCCTCAGCATACACTGCAACGCCAACGACAGCAAGGACCCGCACGGCTGCGAGACCTACGTGATGGGCCTCCACAAGACCGACGCGAACATGAAGGTGGCCATGAAGGAGAACGCGGCCATCCTGCTGGAGGACGGGCATGAGCTGAAGTACGGCGGCTACGACCCCAAGCGCCCGGAGAGCCAGATCGAGCTGAGCCTGCGGCAGAACGTCCACCTGGACCAGAGCCTGCTGCTGAGCGCGCTCATCCAGAAGCAGTTCAAGGAGCGCGTGGGAAGGCCCGATCGCGGCGTGAAGCAGGCCGGCTTCCTGGTGATCAGCTACACCACCATGCCGGCGGTGCTCATCGAGCTCGGCTTCCTCACCAATGCCAACGAAGAGGACTACCTGCAAGGCGAGCAAGGGCAGGACTACATGGCCAGCGCCATCTACCGCGCCATCAAGGAGTACAAGGCCACGGTGGAAGGCGTGCCTGTTCAACAGACGGAAGAAGCGCGGCCCGACAGCACCCGCGTGGCCGTGAAGGAGCCGGACCCTGCCGCGAAGGACAGCGGCGTGCGCTTCAAGGTGCAGATCGCCACCAGCAGCAAGCGCATCGATCCCAAGCCGAGGAACTTCAACGGCCTGGAGGGTGTGGAAGAGCACAAGGGCGAGGGCCTTTACAAATACACCGTGGGCGATGAGCGCGCCCTCGAAGGCGCCCGCGTCCTGCAGCGCGCATGCAAGGTGAAGGGATTCGACGGCGCTTTCATCGTGGCCTTCAAGGAGGGCAAGCGGATCGATCTGAAGGAAGCGGTTACTTTGGCCCAAGGCCGCTAAGGCGCAGCATGAAGATCAAACGCGAGCACGCCATCGCAGGCCTTGCCATCGGCGGGGTCCTGCTCCTGGTCTTCGGCCTCAACTACCTCAAGGGCCGTGACCTCCTCTCCAGCGGCAACATCTTCCATGTCGTGTACGGCGACATCAGCGGCATCAGCTCCGCCTCGCCGGTCTTCCACAACGGGCTGAAGGTGGGCCAGGTGATCGGCACCGAGATGCTCGATGATGGCAGCGGCCGCATCGCCGTGAGCTTCCAGCTGCATGAGAAGCGGTTGCGGCTCACCAAGGACAGCCGCGTGCAGATCTACAGCGCCGACCTGCTCGGTGATCGTGCCCTCAAGGTGATCCTCGGCACGGCCGGTGAGCCGGCGCAGCGCGGAGACACGCTCCAAGGCTTCTCCGAGCTCACCCTCACCGATGCCGTGGGCCAGCAGATCGATCCGCTCAAGCGCAGGGCCGAGACGATCCTCGCCAGCGTCGATTCGCTCCTGTACACCATGCAAGCGGTGCTCAACGACAGCACCGTGGGCGATATCGAGGCCAGCTTCTCCAGCATCCGCAGCACCCTCGACAACCTCAACTCCACCAGCCGCAGGCTCGATGCGCTCATGGCCGCCGAGAGCGTCACCCTGCACGCCGTGCTGGAGAACATGCGCCGCGTCACCGCCAACCTCGACAGCTACCACGCCAGCCTCCAGAGCACCTTCGCCAACCTCGATACCCTCAGCGGCGACCTGGCCAGCACACGCACCCGCCAGATGCTCGCCGACCTCGCCGAGACCAGCGCCAAGCTCAAGGGCATCACCACCGGGCTCGAGAACGGGGAAGGCTCCTTGGGCGCGCTGCTGAAGAACGACACGCTCTACACCAACCTGCAGGACGCCAGCAAGGAGCTCGACCTGCTGCTGGAGGACCTGCGCCAGAACCCGGACCGCTATGTGCACCTCTCGCTCTGGGGCCGGAAGGACAGATTGCCCAAGCTCACCGACGCCGACGTGAAGCGGATCAAGCAGGCCCTGGACGAGGACAAGCGCGCGAAGCCATGATCGCCCAGGCGCTCTTCGGCCTTCTCCTCATCGCGGCGTTGTCGCTCTTCGCGTTCAACATCCGGCGCATCGGGCGCAACATCCACCTCGGCAAGCCGGAGGCGCGCAGCGACCGACAGGGCGAGCGCTGGGCCTTGATGGCGCGCGTGGCGCTTGGCCAGAGCAAAATGGTGGCGCGGCCGGTGGCGGGCATCATGCACATCCTCGTTTACGCAGGCTTCGTCATCGTCAACCTCGAAATGCTGGAGATCGTCATCGACGGGCTCTCCGGCACGCATCGCATCGGCGCGGCGCTCGGTGGGTTCTACGACTTCCTCATCGGCGGCTTCGAGATCCTCGCCGCAGGCGTGCTCGTGGCGTGCGTGGTCTTCATCGCGCGCCGTGCCGTGCTGCGATTGCCGCGCTTCCACAAGCCCGAGATGAAGGGCTGGCCCTCGAAGGATGCCATGATCATCCTGGTCACCGAGATCGCGCTCATGGGGGCCTTCTTGAAGATGAATGCCGCCGATCAGGTGCTGGCGCAGCGCGGCGTGGAGCACTACACCACTGCAGGCAGCTATCCGGTGAGCACGCTGCTGCATCCCTTCTTCGCGGGCATGAGCGATGGTGGCGTGCTGTTCATCGAGCGCGCTTGCTGGTGGTTCCACATCCTGGGCGTCCTCGCCTTCCTCAATTACCTCGTGGTGAGCAAGCACCTGCACATCCTGCTCGCTTTCCCCAATGTGTGGTACAGCAGGCTCACAC
>CAZFBP010000333.1:0-3477 GCA_964517255.1 uncultured Chryseobacterium sp. | reverse complement strand
CCTGGCAGGGCCACCGCACCGAGCGTGAGGCGCTGGACAAGCTGCGCCGCGCGCGCACCGGCGCCATCGCGCCCGCCGGCCCGCTGCATGCGCGCCGCATCAAGCGCGTGGATCCCGACAGCCTCTCGCCCTTCGATGACGACTTCCGTGCGCACGCGCAGGGCCGCCTCTTCGACTGGCGCCTGCTGGCCGCCATGGCGTGGAAGGAGTCGCGCTTCGACAGCACCGTGACCTCGCGCATGGGCGCATCGGGCATCATGCAGATGATGCCGCGCACCGCCGCGCGCTTCGGCATCGACACCGCCAGCGCCATGGGCGACCACGTCGGTGCCGCCTCGCGCTACCTCGCGCGCCTCGATACCCTCTGGCTGCGCGCCATCCCCGACCGGCACCAGCGCCTCCGCTTCGTGCTGGCCAGCTACAACGCGGGGCCCGGCCACATCATCGATGCGCAGCGCCTCGCCGCGCGCCTCGGCCTCGACGACGCGCGCTGGGAGGGCCATGTGGAGCGCGCCATCCTGCTGCTGGCCAAGCCGCGCTACTTCCTGCTGCCCGAGATGAAGAACGGCTATTGCAAGGGCCACCAGGTCTTCCACTACGTGCGGGGCGTGCTGGCCGTGCAGGAGCAGCTGGGCCGCAAGCAGGCTGACCGCCCCCGGTGATTCTGAGATGCCCTCTACTCTCGTGCCCGTGTTCCGCGCGCCCGTCGACCAACGCTTGAGGCAGTCGCTGCCCCCGCTACCTTGCGGCGCAACCAGCCCCTCGTCATGAAGCACTTCGCCACGCTCGCCCTCGCCCTCGTCTCCATCGCCGCGCAGGCCCAGGACCTGCCGCACCACCTGGCGCCGCACGAGGTGCCGCTGATCCCCGCCTACAAGGAGGGCCTCGCCACGAGCGCGCGCGGCATCACCACCCCGCCGCCCTTCGCCGTGCGCACCATGGCCGAATGGGAGGAGGTGCAGACCCTGGTGATCACCTGGACCGGCTTCCCCGGCATCCTCAAGAACATCGTGCGCTACGCCGTGGACGAGTGCGAGGTGATGATCGTGTGCGACGACCAGAACGCCGTGCTCAGCACCTTGCAGAGCAGCAGCAACGGCGGGCCCATCGCCGACCTCGACAACGTCACCTTCCTCGAGGCGCCCTACAACAGCATCTGGATGCGCGACTACGGCCCGGAGTGCATCTACCAGAACGAGGTGGATTCGCTCTACCTGCTCGATTGGATCTACAACCGCCCGCGCCCGCTCGATAACGCGCTCAGCGATGAGATCGCCACGGCGAAGAACATCGGCATCTACAGCACCACCGCCGCCCCGTGGGACCTGGTGCACACCGGCGGCAATTTCATGGCCGATGGCTTCGGCACCGCCTTCAGCAGCAACCTGGTGCTCGATGAGAACGGCCCCAACGGCGATTACAACACCACCATCCGCGATGCCGCCGGCGTGGACAATGTGATGCAGCAGTTCATGGGCATCGCCCCCGGCCGCTACATCAAGATGACCACCCTGCCCTACGATGGCATCCACCACATCGACATGCACATGAAGCTGATCGATGAGGAGACGCTCGTGATCGGGCAGTTCCCCAACGGCCAGAGCGATGGCCCGCAGATCGAGACCAACCTGGCCGGCATCCTCGCCAACCACAACTCGGTCTTCGGCACGCCCTACCGCATCATCCGCGTGCCCATGCCCAGCAGCACCGGCGGCGCTTATCCGCCCACGGCCAGCTACCGCACCTACGCCAACAACATCTTCATCAACAAGACGGTGCTGGTGCCCACCTACCGCGAGCAGTACGATACCACCGGCCTGCGCATCCTGCGCGAGAGCCTGCCCGGCTACCGCGTCATCGGCATCGATTGCGACGACAGCGGCAACAACATCATCAGCCAGAGCGGCGCCATCCACTGCATCACCAAGTGCATCGGCGTGGCCGACCCGCTGCTGATCCGCCACCAGCGCCTCACCGATACCTACGAGACCGCCATTCCCTACCCCGTCGATGCCTACATCCGCCACAAGAGCGGCATCAGCGCCGCCGAGGTGTTCTGGACCACGGACACCGTGGCGGGCTACGCCGCCGTGCCCATGGCCGCCGGCGCCAACGACACCTGGAGCGCCGCCATCCCCGCGCAGCCCGCGGGCAGCCTCATCTACTATTACATCCACGCCACGGCCAACAGCGGCAAGCAGCAGGTGCGCCCCATCACCGCGCCCCACGGCTGGTGGCGCTTCCGCGTGCTCGACCTCAATGCGGGCATCGAAGCTCAAGGGCCCGCGCTCGCCGAGGTGTACCCCAATCCCACCAGCAGCATCCTGGTGGTGAGCGTGGGCAACAGCGGCACCGACCGCGTGCGCATCACGCTGCGCGATGCGCTGGGCCGCGAGGTGATGCGCCTGCAGGACGCACCCATGCACGCCGACGGCCGCGCCTTCGCCGACCTGAGCTACCTGCCCGAAGGCGCCTACCAGCTGGTGGTGGAGAGCAGGCAGGGCCGAAGCAGCACCAAGGTGGTGAAGCAGTAGCGCCACAAGTGGTGGCGATGGACGCGCGCCATCGGCCGAGACACCGGTCGGCACCGATCAGCGCTGATGCATCGCGTTGCGCTGGCCCCAGCCTCGACGGTGCAGCACCGCGAGGCGATGCGCGACCCGGTCGCGCCCATTCGGGGGAGGAGCGAGGCCGATGCCGCAGCTCACGCGCCCAAGGCGCGCAAGGCCTCGTACACCAGGAAAGCCGGCCATACCACGGCCTTGAGCAAGCCCACCACGCCCATCCAGAAGCCGGTGGCGTGCGCGATGTAATAGATGGCCGCGCCGATGAGGCCCAAGCCGTAAACGGCGCCACTGGGGGCTTGCTGCTGGATGCGCTCTTTCATGGGGGTGGTTTGCTGGTGTGAACTACGGCAGGCCGCCGCGCCGCGCGGCTGATGGAGGTCAGGTGGGAGAGGGGGATGCGAAGGGCGGCTGGGGACGGCAGCGTGTGCGGCGGGTGAGGGCTGTGGGGAACCGCGCGCAGCGCGGGCAAGCCGCCTTGGGGCAGCGCCGCATGCCGTGGACCGAGGTTGAGCGGCAGTGGCTTTTTTGAGCCTGCAATGACCGTAGTGCATGATGGCTCCAGGCCGAGGGCGAAAGGCCGCATGCGCGATGCCACGGACCAAGAACCCATCGAGAAGCAGCTCTGGAGAACGGCCGACAAGCTCCTCCAGCACATCGACGCTGCCGACCACGGTGAGGTCTTCACACCACCGTGGATGGTGGAGGCCATGCTGGACCTGGTAAAGGACGAGACTGAGCGCATCAACGACAGGGTCCCGAACTGGAGACCCTGTCGGAGTTGAGGAAACCCAGCGACCCCACCATCGCCGAGAAGTTCAACACCTGCCGCCCTGCCTACGGCAGGTAAATCCGCGGACTACAAGGGGAAAGTGATAGACTTGTTGAGGCGGGTGACGACGGTGCGTGTGGG
>CAZFBP010000332.1:0-3478 GCA_964517255.1 uncultured Chryseobacterium sp. | reverse complement strand
CCCGAGCAGGGCCAGCAAGCGGACCACATCGGCATCGGGCAGTGCGCTTACCCAGTCCGCATCCCCTTCCTGGAAGAAGGCGTTGATCAGGGCGTGGTCGAGCGTTTCGGGCGCAGGCTGATACGGCAGCACCTTGTAGGTGAGGCGCTGCTGCAGTTCTTGCCAGAAGGTCCCGCTCGGCATGCCGGCATCGGTGAGGGTGCGACTGATGGCCTTGCCGCTGAAGTATCGGTGCACATAGCGCGAAAGGCCCTCGCGCAGATCGTCGTGGTGCTCGATCAACTGCAGAAGAGCCATGAATCGCGGCGCCTCACCCCGCTTGCTTTCGGAGCGCGATGGCCGCACGGCCTGCACCAGCATGGCTAGCGGCTGCACATCGCTGCCATCGCTGGCGGCTATGGCTTCGAGGGCATCACGGAGCGGGCTGCGACGCATGGTGGACTGTGCGGCAAGATACCCTGGGCGCCCTAGGACTTGCGGCGATTGGCAGCGGGCTACTTTCGCCGCTCATTTCAAGCGATGGAGATCCCCAAGCATTTCGATCCGCATCAGGCCGAGGCCAAATGGTACCCGCATTGGATGGCCAAAGCCTACTTCCGGAGCGTGCCCGACGCGCGCGAGCCCTATACCGTGGTGATCCCGCCGCCCAACGTGACGGGCGTGCTGCACATGGGGCACATGCTCAACAACACCATTCAGGATGTGCTGGTGCGCCGCGCGCGCATGCAAGGCAAGAACGCCTGCTGGGTGCCCGGCACCGATCACGCGAGCATCGCCACCGAAGCGAAGGTGGTGCGGCTGTTGGGAGAGCAGGGCATCAAGAAGAGCGCAATCGGACGAGAGGAATTCCTGAAGCATGCCTTCGCGTGGAAGGATAAGTACGGCGGAGTGATCCTGGAGCAGCTGAAGAAGCTGGGCGCCAGCTGCGATTGGGACCGCACGCGCTTCACCATGGAGCCCGACCTCAGCGAGGCCGTCATCGACGTCTTCATCGACCTGCATAAGAAAGGCCTGGTGTACCGCGGCCTGCGCATGGTGAACTGGGATCCGGTGGCGTTGACGGCCGTGAGCGACGAAGAGGTGATCATGAAGGAGCAGAATTCAAGGCTCTTCCATGTGCGGTACGCGATTGATGGCGCAACGGAGCAATGGGTCACCATAGCCACCACGCGCCCGGAGACGATACTCGGCGATACCGCCATCGCGGTCCACCCGGATGATGAGCGCTATGCCCACCTGAAGGGCAAGCGCGCCTTGGTACCGCTGATCGGACGCAGCATCCCCGTCATCTTCGATTAGTACGTGGAGCGCGAATTCGGCACCGGTGCGCTGAAGGTCACGCCTGCGCACGATACGAATGACCACGAACTGGGAAAGAAGCACAATCTCGAGACCATCGACATCCTGGAACCGAATGGCACGCTCAGCCCAGCCGCTCAGCTGTACGTGGGTGAGGAGCGCTTCGCTGTGCGCAAGAAGATCGTGAAGGAGCTGGAAGAGAAAGGGCACATCGTAAGGATCGAGGACATCAAGAACAAGGTGGGCTACAGCGAGCGCACCGATGCTGTTATTGAGCCGCGCCTCTCCTTGCAGTGGTTCGTGAAGATGGGCGAGCTGGCCAAGCCCGCCTTGGAAGCGGTGAAGGATGGCCGGGTGAAACTGCATCCGCAGAAGTTCGCCAACACGTACACCTATTGGATGGAGAACGTGCGCGATTGGTGCATCAGCCGCCAGTTGTGGTGGGGGCAGCAAGTGCCCGCGTGGTACAACGATGCGGGTGACGCCGCCGTGTGCAGGTCCGAAGCCGAAGCGATGGCGCAATTCAAGGCTGCCGGGCAAAGCACCAACGGCATCAAGCAGGATGAGGATGTCGTGGACACCTGGTTCAGCAGCTGGCTCTGGCCCATCAGCGTGTTCAATGGGTTCAAGGACCCGAACAACGCCGACATCAAGTATTACTACCCGACGGACGACCTCGTCACCGCGCCGGAGATCCTCTTCTTCTGGGTGGCGCGCATGATCATGGCCGGCATGGAGTACCGAAAGGAGGTGCCGTTCAAGAACGTGTACCTCACCGGCATCGTGCGCGACAAGCAGGGCCGGAAGATGAGCAAGAGCCTCGGCAACAGCCCCGACCCCTTGGAGCTGATCGAGAAGTTCGGCGCCGATGGCGTGCGGGTGGGCATGCTTCTCACCAGTCCCGCTGGCAACGACCTGCCCTACGACGATTCGCTCTGCGAGCAGGGGCGCAACTTCAGCAACAAGATCTGGAACGCCTTCCGCTTGGTGAAGGGTTGGAGCGTCGATGACCGTTCGCAACCGGCTTCATCAGCGGCGGCTGTCGCCTGGATGCAGAGCCGTGTGTCACGCAGCACCACCGAGATCGATCAGCTCTTTGCGCAGTTCCGCATCAGTGAGGCGCTCATGGCCACCTACAAGCTGGTATGGGATGACCTGTGCAGCTGGTACCTGGAGAGCATCAAGACTGCCTTCGTGAAGAACGCGGCGGGTGAGGGCGTGGCCGAACCGATCGATCGTAAGACCTACGAGGCTACCGTAGCCATCTTCGAGGAAGTGATGAAGCTCCTGCATCCCTTCATGCCCTTCCTCAGCGAAGAGGTGTGGCACCTGCTGCGCGAGCGGAAGGAAGGGGAGGACATCATCGTAGCTGCATGGCCCAAGGGCGGCGCGGGCGATGCGAGGCTCGATGCCGAGGTGCAGCATGCCTTCGACCTGGTGACTGCCGTTCGCAACGTGCGCAACGAGCGCGGCATGAGTCCGAAGGAGCCGCTGGAAGTGCTGGCCAAGGGTGCTGCGCCCATGCGTGCGGCCGTTTCAGCGTTGGTGAACAAGCTGGCCAACGTAACGGCCATCGCCGAGGTGGAGAAGGCCAGCGAAGGCTCCATCACTTTCCTTGTAGGAACAACCGAGTATGCAGTGGATCTCGGCGGCAACATCGACACCGAGGCTGAAGCGAAGAAAGCTGAAGCAGAGCTCGTGCACCTGCGTGGGTTCCTCGCCAGCGTGGAGAAGAAGCTCAGCAACGAGCGATTCGTGAACGGAGCACCGCCGCAGGTGCTGGAAACCGAGCGGAAGAAGAAAGCCGACGCCGAGGCCAAGATCAAAGCACTGGAGGAGCGGCTCGCAGTGCTGAAGTGATCAGCGCCTATCCAGCTCGTAGATCAACTGCACGTACGCCAGCCTTCCCACGTAGGGGCCGCCGTACACCATGCGCACCTGATTGTCGAAGACGCGTTCCCACCGCGGCCTGTTGGGTTCCGAGTCCTCGAACATGGGGATGAAACCGAACAGATTGCTCCCGCCCACCTTCACCGTGAGGTGCTGCCCGGGGAACTTGACGTTCACCTGGGCATCGATCATGTCGTAGCTGGGGATGGGGCCGGTGAACTGCGGCGATCCCGTGAAGGTGAAGCCCTCCACGTACTTCCAATTGATGCCGAAGCCGAGGTTGGGCTTG
>CAZFBP010000331.1:0-3489 GCA_964517255.1 uncultured Chryseobacterium sp. | reverse complement strand
GTAGAGCTGAACGTGCCGTAGTATGATCCGAAGGAGAGGTTGCCGTGGATGTTGATATAGACCTGGTTGTAGAAGTTGCCGTAGAGCTGAAAGGCGAATGGTAGGTTGATGGGGCCGAAGCTGCCATCATCACCGTTGTTGAAGCCGCTGGCGTTCCACTGGCTCTGGTTGTTGATGGTAGCGTAGGTGCCATCGGGCTGGATCCAGCAGTCGCAGGCGCTGCGCTCACCCGTCGGTGATTCGTCCACCGGCCCAGTGCCCGTCACAGGGTCCGAGGCCATCGCCGCCTTCCACGCATCGTAGCTGGCGGCATCGGTGAATTGCTGCGCCGCGAGGCAGATGGGCAGCATCGGTGCGAGGGCGAAGACGACGTGGCGCTTGAGCATCAGCAGGCTGGTGGTACGGAAGGGGAGCCGCAAGATCGGCATAATGGCCACTTGACGCACGCCACCCTTTCCCCGGCGCCTTGGAGTGCTTCCCGGAGGGGCTGAAAACCGCGCGGCGCCCCAGATTCTGGGGCGCCGCGCGCAGCAAGGTCGGGCCGCTTACTTGATCAGGGTGACGTGGCCCATGAGCTCCTTTCGAGTCTCCGAGTCCTTGATTTCGTAGGTGATGCGATAGGCGTACACATCGGTCTTCAGGATGGGGCCGCTGTTGTTGGCCGAGCCGTTCCAGAATTCGTGGTAATCCTCGCTCTTGAACACCACCTGCCCCCAGCGGTCGAAGACGCGCAACTCAAAGCTGGTGATCGCATCGATGTTGGTGCTCATGCCCCAGGTCTCGTTGATGTTGTCTCCATCGGGAGAGAAGCCGTTGGGCACGTACACGAAGAGCACATCGTCGATGATCACCGTGTGGCAGATGGTGTCGGCGCAGAGATTCTCGTTCCAGGCGATCATGCACACCTCGTACTGCCCCGGCTCCTTGTTGGTGAACTCGAATATGGGCGAGGGGTCGTTGGTCTGGCTCAGCCCGGCGATGTCCCACCAGTAGGTCTGCGCGCCGGTGCTGGTGTTGCCGAACCAGATGCGCGGGTCATCGACGTTGGCGGGGATCGGATTCCACACGAAGTCGGCCACCACGGGCGGCGGGCCAGTGATCATCATATATCCAGCGGCCAGGCAGCCAGCGGCGTCCTGTATGCGGATGGGGTAGTACTGCTCGCATGCGCCTGTGAGCAGCGGCTCGGGCTGCCAGTTCTGGCCATCGTCGAAGCTGTAGAGCACCGCTTGCGGATCGTACACCTCCACTTCGCCATCGCAGTAGCCGCTGCAGGTCACCGGCCGCGCCGCGATGCTGTCGATCACCAGCTGCGGCGGCTCGTTGATCAGCACTTCATTCCCGCCGATGCAGCCGTTGTCGTCGGTGGCCGTGAGCGTGTAGGATCCGGCGCAGAGGTTGGCCACGTTATTCAGGCCCACGCCGGCTTCGCCAGTGCTCCACGTGAACATGAAATCGGTGGTGATGTTGCCGCCCGTCACCGTGGCGCCCGCCGTGCCATCGCAATACGTGTAGCAGATGGCGTCGGTGGGCGTGAAGTCGATGAGGATCGTGTCCGTGAAGGTGAGCTCCACGCTGTCGATCAAGTAGCAGAACGCGCCATCGTCCTCGATCCAATAGAACCAGTGCGTGCCGCCACTGCCCGCAGGCATGGTCACGGCTGTGGCCGTTGAATTGGGATCAGCGAACACGGCGCCCGCAGGACCGCTCCACACGCCGACTCCGGTGTTCCCGGGATCCACGGTGAGGCCGTTCAGCAAGTTGCAGGAGATGCTCCCCGGGCCCATCGTCACCACGCCACAGCACGCCGGGTCGTCAGCTGGGATCACCGTGACGTCGAGTTGCGCCGTGGCTTGGCACCCTGCTGGGCTGGTAACCGTGTAGGTGAAGACCTCGCTGGTCTCCCAGGTCGGGTCGAACTGGTCGTCCACCACGGCGCCCAAGCTGCTGGTCCATTCGCCACCGGGGTCAGGGGTGCCCAAGAGCGAGTCGTTCATGAAGAAGGCCGCCTCGCTGGCGCAGATGGTGACCGCATTGCTGATGCCTGCGTCGATGCTCGGATCGGGAGCCACCAGCACGCTGTCCATCACCGCGCATTCCGGAGAGCCCACCGGGTAGGCGCTCAAGTAGTACATGGTGGATTGCGTTGTGTACACGTTCGTGGTGGGGTCCGTGTCATCACCCAATCCGGCAGATGGGGTCCAAACCCAGGCGAGCGGGCTGGTGCCGCCGCCGCATACGATCACACCGCTGTACGCGACACCAGTCATGGGACCCTGTCCCGAGGCGTACACCACAGCGCCCATGTCATTCGTCAGCGTGAAGGAGTTCTCGTTGTTCCAGAGGGTGCCAGCCGTGTAGGTGAGCGTGATGGTCTGGCCGGTGCTCACGTTGAGCGGGATGATCTGCGAGAGCGTGCCGTTGGTGAGGATCGCGTAATTCGTGGTGACCCCGTCGATCGTCACGGCCAGGTTGGCCCCGCCGTTCCATGTATCGCCTAAAGTCTCATTGAGTTGGAGCATCCAAACGCAGTTCGTCGGCGGCCCGTTGGCCACCACCACGCCGGCCATCGGCACCGAGTCGTTGCAGAGAATGATGTCCGGGCCGGCGTCGATCTCCATGAGCGGTGCCACGGTCACCACGATGGTCGTGTCGTAAGTGCAGCCGAAGTTGTCGATCACCGTGAAGGTGTAGTTGAATGCGCCGGCGCTGCTCGGCGTGGCCTGTGCGATCAGCGGGTTGTTCGGGTCCAAGGTCAAGGCCGGGCCGCTCCACCAAGCGGAATCAGGGTCCGTATCGTCGATGATGGGCGTGAATTGGGTCACATCAGGGATGATGGCCGGATTGAAGTTCAGCTCCCAGCTGCAGAGGAAGCCGTTGTCCGCTCCCCAGAGGTCGAGTGAGGTGAAGGTCCATGTGCCATTCAGCGGGCATCCTTGCAAATTCGTCCAAGGCTGCACGGGCGTGTAGGTCCCCGGTATCAGCGCATTGTTCGACGGGGTGCCGCCCGGCATCACGTTCGGCGTTGGCCCGAAGGCGGAGCAGTTGGCGAAAGTTCCCAAGGTGGCCGTCGGGCTCCAGCAATATTCCCAGCACTCGCCGGGCACAGGATTCAGATTCCCATCCCCGTCGTTTGCCCCGCCGATGTATGTGCCGCCACCGCCTTGCTGGTGCAGGATGATCACCTGGCCGTTGGGGCAGGTGACCGAGAGCACCAGGTCGCCGCAGAAACTATGCTCCATGCTCACGCAGATGCTCTGAAGGTCGTTCGAATTCGTGAGAAGCTGGCCGGGATCGAATTGGGTGAAGGTGACTTCGCTCGAGAACGGGGTGCCAACGTCATCGGGCAGGTAAACACCGTCGCCGAAATTGGCCTCGGGGATGCCGGTCCAGGTGACCGGTGTAACAACGGCCGAAAGGTCAACGGTTGCGCCCAGGCAGGTCTCAACGCTCTCCATGGTGCCCATGAAGCTTGGCGTGGTGCTCACC
>CAZFBP010000330.1:0-3497 GCA_964517255.1 uncultured Chryseobacterium sp. | reverse complement strand
CGATGTGGCTTCATTGACGCTGGAGCTCCAAAACGCTGCGGAGAGCCCATCCACCGCGGTTGCCTACGACCTGGAGCACGTGGAACGCGAGCACATCCGGCGCGTGCTGGCGCAAACCGGCGGCAACAAGACGCTCGCCGCCACCTTGCTCGGCATCGGGCTCACCACGCTTTACGCCAAGTTGAAGAAGTGGGGGATGTGACCGCCATGCGGCTCACCCCTCCGCCTTGCTCTTCCTCGCCTTCCCATTCCCATTGTCATCCCGGCCTTCGAGCCGGGACTCCTTCTCCGCGATCGGCTTCCGCACCACGATCTTCCCGTCGAACACATCGATCACCTGCTCCACGCCGGGTTCCAAGGTGCCCGCGATGATCTGACGGCTCATCTCGTTGAGGAGCTCTTTCTGGATCAGGCGTTTCACCGGTCGTGCACCGAACTGCGGATCGAAACCGGCTGACCCGATATGCTCGATGAGCTCTACGCTCGGGATGAGCTGGTAGCCTTTCTCCTCGAGCTTGGCGAGCAACTGGTCGCTGCAGCTTCACGATTTCGCGCACGTCGCCCTGGCTGAGCGGACGGAACATGATCAGCTCGTCCACGCGGTGTGGAAGCCAACTCCGCATTGTCCTTCGGGCTGCGCCAGGGCCTCTCACGCCCATGCTGCGTTGCTCGTCACTTACATAGCCACTGGCTATGCGCGTTCCTTGCGCCTTGCCTGGCCGCGAGATCCCGCTTGCTCGCTTCCGGGGCCAATACGGAGATGGCTTCTCGGAACTCGGGGCGCACGGTCTTGCGCAGCAGGTCCATCACTTCGCGCTGGGTTTTCTCGATCGCCTCTTGGACGTTATTGTCTTGGATTTCTTTGCTGCGCGAACCTCAACTTCGTTCCCATGCTGCTTCCCAAGGAACACGCCGCTGAATTCATCGCCACCTATGCCAACCTGTTGCACTATGCGGGTGTGGCATGCGGCATAGTTCCGGAGAACACCGATGCGGAGAGCTTCGTGAAGCTGGGGCCCGAAATGCTGATCAAATGTCGCATCGCCCTTTTCCAGGACATGGGATTGCTGGATCAGTTCCGCGCGGACGCGATGGGCCATGACGAGCGCTTCGAGCCCATGCTGACCGCTGTGGAGCACGCACGGCCCACGGTTCTGTTCGTTCTGCGCGACACCCCGGAGCACTCGATCTGCCTGGACCTGGCGGAGCGCACCTTCTGCCACGTGAAGAGCCTGAACGACCCGCTCGGTGCTTCATTGCAAGAGCATCATCTCGCGCGCGCCGTGCTTATGACCTACAAGGGCCAGGTGATGCACGATGGGCTGGTGATCGCCGAACCAATGGAAGAGCCGATCACCGAAGCACGGAAGCAGGAATTGGACGCCGCTTACCAGCAAGCGCTCACCGAAGGTGCTATCCAAGCGCCGTGGGGGCCGGGCCATGAGCGCCTGCGGGTGGAAGACCTCAGTCAGGATGCCGTGTCCGCGACCCTGTCCAACGCAGCCCTCATCCATCCGAAGTTCAGGGAACCCTTCATCAGCATCGCAGGAATAAGCGTGAACGAGGATGCCTTCCTCGAGATGAGCCTCGATGCCGTGCAAGTGATGCGAGGGAACCCGGAGCCGCATTTGGCGCAAATGGAATTGGAGGGTGCAACGACCGACACGGACCAGTTCCTGTTCGCACTGGACCGCATGGAAGGCGATATCAAGGCCGTGCTGCGCCGCTCTATGGGCAAGCGAGCCAAGCAAAGGGCCATGAAGCCGCGCGAACGACCTGCGGCAATGCCCGCCCCAACGCGCGAACCGGTCACCCTCGCCGAACGACTGAACGCGGCAACCCCGTTCACGGCCACCGGCACGCGCGAGCTTACGCAAGTGATGCGCGAGCAAGGCACGCCCATTACGCTCAAGACGGCGCTCACGGTGGAACGGGTGGAAGAAGGACCGGTGGAGGCCGGGATCACCTGCGTGCTGCAAAGCACCAGCGCGGGCGTGCAGTTCGCCGCGCCACTGGCCTACCTGTTGTTTCCGGCATCCTCTCCTTTCTTCCGTGAGGTGGAGGACTGGCGGCGCAAGCGGCACAAGATCATCGCCCGATTGAATGCCAGATACAGATAACGCACAGGATATGCCCACGCCCACTGTCCACGGTACTGCGAAGGTCACGGCACTGATGCGCACCAAGACGGCCCTGGTGCCGGCCGATGCCGACCCCTGGTGCGCCAACCTTTTCGCCTACCAAAGCCGCAAATGCCTGCTGATCACCCATGCGGCCACCTGCTGGAGCATGGTCGCGTTGGATGTGCGCAAGGCGGATCTGCTGCCCTTCAACGACTTCTTCCTGCATCGCTTGCGCACGCAGCTGCTGCACGAGTGGCCCACGCACGTGCAGGCCATCGAGCGCTACCTGGCAACGCTTTCAACGCCGATCCTGAGCACCACCAACAACGACAAGGCCACCCTGGGGGTGATGAACCTGTACGTGCAGCAACTCAAGTGCAAACTGGCCATGGTCGAAGGGCCGTTGACCGACGCGCTCGCGCGCAACGTGGCCTGGGGCGGAAATGATGGCCTGGTAAGTTCGCGTGCGTTGCGCAAGGGGCCTCGTGAAGCGAAGTACTTCGTGCCGGCTGAACGGATGTGCGCTGTGCTGGGGATCGCCGACGATCGGAAGGATTACAGCGATCGGCAGAGCATGTCGCTTTGGGGGCGGATGAGCTGGCGCAGCATGTGAAGGTCCCCAGGTATTGCCGAGCGCGATCGCTGCCCCCACCGTTCCGCCAGAAGCATAAGGCTGTTCAGCATGCCACAACGGTGTTCTTGAAGTGTACCACACGGCCCTTGTTGTCGGTGAGGCGGCCGTGCGACGGACTCACTACGCCGCGATACCCAGCACCGGATCGCTCTTCACACCCTCGCCCAGTGCACCGATGGCGCTCACGCAGAACCAATAACCCTTGTACGCCTCCAGGCCCTGCACCCGGTGCGTGATCTTGCCGGTGATGCCGGTGAGCGACCACACGCAGTTGGGATCGGTGGGGTCCTGTTGGGTAACGTAGATGTGGTAAGTGCGGCGGTTGGCCACACCGCTCCAACGCAATTCCACTTCGCCGTGGCGACCGGTCATGCGGGCGGCCTGCATCATGGGTGTGCCCATGGGCTGGGGCTGGCCTGGGCGCCGGGCCAGCTCAAAGCCGCTGGACGCCATGATCGCCTCATTGCCCTGGGCCACCAGGCGCACATAGTCCGCCAGCAGGCGCAGGCTATCGCGTGCCTGCACTTCCAGCGCATTGCGATGCAACCTGCTCGCCAAGCTGCCATTGATCGCTTTTTGGATCGCTACGGTCAACACCTCCTCCTGCGCCTTCAGGTCCGCCGCGCTCAACGGTGGCGCCGGGAAGTGCGGATTGCCCGCCATCCTCTCGGCCACATTGCGCATCAGCGCGGCCAGGCGCACGGGCGTCAAGGTCTTCAGCTCCAACTTGATGTTCGCTT
>CAZFBP010000329.1:0-3502 GCA_964517255.1 uncultured Chryseobacterium sp. | reverse complement strand
GGCAGCAGGTTGTAGCCGATCAGGTACAGCGCGAATCCGCTGAGGCCGCCTAAGATGTAGTTGCCCAGCACGCGCTTGCCGCCCAGCAGGTCCTCGAACAAGCGCCCCATGAACCACAGCAGCAGCATGTTGAAGAAGATGTGGCCGAAGCCCCAATGCACGAACATGTACGTGATGGGCGTCCACGGCCTGCGCAGCAACGTGTGCAGGTCGCTGAAGCTCCAGAGCCAGCCCAGGATGTCCGGTCCCGGTTGCCGCATGGCCCAGAACGGCAGGTTGATCAGGTGCAGCGCCAGGAACACCGCAGCGTTCACCAGCACGAGGCGGATCACCATCCCGCCGCTGCGCCATTGCCGTTTCAATTCCTCAAACATGCCGTGAAGCTCAAGAAGTCACCAAGGACTCAATCTCCTGCGCCACAGCAACGCCAGCGCCGCGCCCATGATGCCGCCTCCGATGTGCGCGAAGTGCGCCACGTTGTCGCTGCCCGTGCCCATGAGGCCGGCATAGCCCGCGTAGAACTCGTACGCACCGTAGAGCAGCACGAACCACTTGGCCTTGATGGGCACTGGGAAGAAGATGATCATGAGCTCCACATTCGGGTAGAGGATGCCGAACGCGGCGAGGATCCCGAAGATGGCGCCGCTGGCTCCTACCATAGGCGTGTACAGAATCGCGGACAGCTGGTTCATCGCTGCATCGCCGAAGCCGCTGCCGCCATTCCAGAGGCTCATGAGTGCCAGCTTGCCCTGCTGCCTCACCTGATCGATGTCGGCGGCCGACATGCCTTGGGCTAACTGATTGAACTCCCAGCCTTGCACCCCCGAGTTGAGCAGCGCTCCGCCCAAACCGCAGAGCAGGTAGAAATTGAGGAAGCGTTTCGAGCCCCAGTGGTACTCCAGCGGGGAGCCGATCATGAAGAGGCCGAACATGTTCATGAAGATGTGGCCGAGGCTGCCGTGCATGAACATGTGCGTGACGAGTTGCCAAGGCTTGAACGCCGGTGAACCCACGTAGTGCAGTCCCAGCGCCTCATCCATATCGAGGCCGAGGAAGCGGCCATCGCTGATCAGCTTCACGCCGAAGACGATGGCGTTGATGATCACCAGGTTCTTCACCACGGTGGGCGTGTGCTGCAAGGGTCCGGTACGGTACTGCATCAGCGCTCGAAGCGTTCGTTGATCTCGTCAAGGCCCAGGTTGATCAGCACGGGCTTGCCGCCGGGCGTGCGCGTGGGCTGCTCGCAGGCGAAGAGGCGGTCGATGAGGCCGTGCATCTCGGCCACCGACAGCGCGCGGCCGTGCCTGATGGCCATGCTGCGCGCCATGCCGCGGGCCAGCGCGGGGTGCCTCTCGTTGCGCAAGGCGCTCCCTGCGGTGCGCAGTTGCTCGATCAGCTGCTCGATCAAGCGAGCGGGATCCTCATCGGCCGCTTCAGCGGGCATGCCGTTCACCTGCACCGTGCGACCGCCGAAGAGCTCCAGGTCGAGGCCCATGCTGCGCAGGTCAGGCAGCACGCCGGTGATCAATTCCAGGTCTGATGCGCTCAGCTCCACATGGCGCGGGAAGAGCTCCGTCTGCGAGGTGCCTGCGCCTTGCGCGAGCAGCTTCAGGTTGCGCTCGTACAGGATGCGCTCGTGCGCGCGCTGCTGGTCCAGCACCATCACCCCGCTGCGCACCTGCGCCACGATGTAGCGGCCGTGCAATTGGAACACGGGGCGCTCGGCCTCACCATCCTCCTCGCGCGATGGCAGCACCACGTCCTCCGTTGCGATCCGTCGCATCGCGCTGGCCACCGTCTCCTCTTCCACCGGCGTGGCCACGCCCATGTCGAAGAGCTTCAGCCAGCCTTCAGGGCTGGGGCGCGGCGGCGCGGTGAAGGCGCCGAGGTCCGTGGGACGCCATGCTGGCGCTGCGCTGGCGGAAGCGGCGATCAGCGCGGGCTCAGGCTCGAAATCGAGGCTGGGCACGATGTTGAAACGGCCCAATGCACGACGCACCGCGGCATGCACGATGGCATACACGGCCCGGTCGTCGCGGAACTTGATCTCCGTCTTGGTCGGGTGGATGTTGATGTCGATCTGCGCTGGATCGATCTCGATGAAGAGGTACCAGCCTGGGTAACTGTCGGCCGGGAGCAGCTCCTCATACGCCCGGCGCACGGCATGATCCAGGTAGTTGCTGCGGATGAAGCGGCGGTTCACGAAGAAGAACTGCTCGCCCCGCGTGCGCTTGGCGAATTCGGGCTTGCCCACGAAGCCGCGCACGCTCACCAGGTCGGTGCTCTCCTCCACCAGCACCAGGCGCTCGTCGTACTTGCGGCCGTACAATCCGGCGATTCGCTGCCGCATGGCCGCGCTCCATGTGGCCTCATCGGCGCCGGGCGACAGGTTGAATTCCTCGCGCTCGTTGCTCACCAGCTTGAAGCCGGCCTCCGGATGCGCGAGCGCCACGCGGTGGAACTCATCGAGCACGTGGCGCATCTCCACGTTGTCGCTCTTGAGGAACTGACGGCGGGCGGGTGTGTTGAAGAAGAGGCTGCGCACGCTGATGCTGCTGCCTGGCGGACCGGCATTCGGCTCCTGCACGCGCACGCGGCTGCCCTCGATGAGAACGCGCGTGCCCAGGTCCTGATCGTGCTCCCGCGTGCGCAACTCCACTTGAGCGATGGCGGCGATGCTGGCCAATGCTTCGCCCCGAAAGCCTTTGGTGCGGATGGCGCCGAGGTCATCGGCCTGGCGGATCTTGCTGGTGGCGTGGCGCTCGAAGCAGATGCGCGCATCGGTGGGGCTCATGCCCTTCCCGTCATCGGAGACCTGGATCAGTGAGCGGCCAGCATCCTTCACCACCAAGGTGATCTCGCGCGCGCCGGCGTCGATGCTGTTCTCCAGCAGCTCCTTCACCACGCTGGCAGGCCGTTGCACCACTTCGCCAGCGGCGATCTGGTTGGCCACATGGTCGGGCAGCAGGCGGATCAGATCCCCCATGTGCTTGGATCCAGCAGCCCCAAGGCCCTCATGACGAAGAAGAAAATGGCACAAGTCAGGCCCAGGATCACGACGAGCCGGGTGATGCTCGCGCGGCCGCTGCCCTCGCGTGTCCAGCTATGCCGCATCCGGTCCCTGAATTCAGCGTGCGGGGCGTCGTCCTCGGCGCCGGTCGACGCGGAGAAGCGCAATCGCCGCTCCTTTCGCTCCTCCGCAACGGGATCGTAGTGGCGCGGAGCGTAGTCGAAGCCGCGCAGCTTTCGCTGGCGGAAGATACCCAGCATGGACGGCAACCGTGGCGCTTGCATGGACCTGTACCCGCCCGTGCGGGTCGGCGAAAGTAACCGGTGGCGGAGGGCTGCCGCTTTATCGGGGCGAAGGTCCGACTCACGGATTGGAGGGACTCCGCCGGGCCTGCAGCCCTCCTGTGTCGAGCGTACTCCATAGCGCGGCACGTCTGTGCCGCGCGGGTATCGAGTCGGGCCTTTAACCTTCGAACACCCTATATCAAGCGCT
>CAZFBP010000328.1:0-3504 GCA_964517255.1 uncultured Chryseobacterium sp. | reverse complement strand
AGATGTGCGGACCCCGCAGGAATGGTCAACGGGCCATATCGAGGGCGCCGAGCACATCGATTGGTTCAGCGACGATTTCAGGGCGCGGGCGGCCAAGCTCGACAAGACCAAGGCGGTGCGGCTCTATTGCGCTGCGGGCGGGCGCAGCGAGGAAGCGCGCGAGTTGCTGCGCGAGATGGGCTTCACCGATGTGAAGGACCTCGACGGCGGCATTCAGGCCTGGAAGAAGGCCGGTGGTCCAATCGTGCGCTGATCAAGCGGTGCTCGCGGCGGGGCGCAGCTCGATGTAGCCGCGGCCCAGTTCAACCAGCCCACGCACGCGCAATTGCTGCAGCAGCCGCGTGATCACCTCGCGCGGCGAGCCCAGTTCGTCGGCGATCTCCTGATGCGTGACGGCCAGCCGATGGGCGCCGAGGGCCTGCGAACGCTTCATCAGGTAAGCCCAGAGCTGCTCATCCAACTTGCGGAAAGCCACCACCTCGAAGGCTTCCAGGAGTTCCTGGTAGCGTTGCGCTTGCTGCTCGTTCACGAAGCGGCGCCATTCCGCGAAGGCCATCCATTCGTCCACGTAGCGCACAGGCACCAGCAGCAGCTCCGCGTCCTCCTCCACCACGGCGCGAACGCCGCTCTCGCGTTTCGATACGCAGCAGGTGAGCGAGGTGGCGCAGGTCTCGCCCGGCAGGATGTGATAGAGGTAACGTTCGCGCCCTTCGCTGTCCTGCGCGAGAATGCGGAGGCTCCCCTGCTGCACGATCGGGATGTGCGTGATGGCATCGCCCACGCGCATGATCTCCGTGCCTGCGGGGAGCGTGCGCCGCACGGCGACCTGGTCGAACTCCTTGTGAAGCGTAGGGTCGGTGAACATGCTGGCAATGTATGCCCGTGAAAGCCGCCGACAGGCCTGCCATGCGTTGACAAGGATCATTCACGGAATTGGCCGTGATCATGGCGGGAGGGTGGGCAGACCAATACGTTGGCGGCACGAAACAGGCGGTGACGCCACAATACGCAAGGCCATGAACCTCGTTAAGCGAACGCCCGATTCCTTCGATACCGACCTGGTGGATCTGCCCGCGCGGTTCCTCGACAACAGCATCTTCCGCGACCGCGGCTTCCCCATGGTCAACATCCGCAACCTCGACAAGGAGTTCAGGATTGAACTGGCGGTGCCCGGCTACAAGAAGGAGGATCTTCACGTGGAGGTGGCGGAAGGTTTGCTCACCGTGAGCAGCGAGCAGCGCGAGGAGAGGGAATCCGACCAGGACGGATGGGAGCGGCGTGAGTTCCGTTACAGCAGCTTCAGCCGCAGCTTCGACCTGCCCGACCATGCCGATGCTGACGGTGTCGTGGCGGACCTCAAGGATGGCGTGCTGAACCTCATCATCGCCAAGAAGGCCGAGGCGAAGCTGGAACGCGCCAAGGCGATCACGATCAAGTAGCCACGAACGTGAATGGGGAGGAGCGTGGACGGCCGCACTCCTTCTCGTGGCCACCAAGGCCGCGGCCCGCCTGACGTTCGTCATCCGAAGGCATTACGCACCCTTCTAGGTTTGCCCATCATGCCATCCAGGCCTATCGATTCTATAGGTGAATTGCTGCGCGAACTGCTCCGGCACCGCGACCTCGGTGCTTATCCGGGCATCCTTGCGCGCTACGATGTGCCCAGCCGCGACTTGGAGCCTTATTTCCGATGGAACAGCAGGCATTACACGCGCACCTGCATCCACCGCAACGATGATTTCGAGCTCCTGGTGATCTGCTACGAGCCAGGGCAGCGCACGAGCATCCACGATTTCAACAGCGAGACCGCCTGGGTGCACCCGGTGATGGGCGAGGTGGTCGAGGAGCGCTTCACGCTCGACCCTTCCGGCAGGCTCGTGCGCGCCAAGGAGATGCGCCTGCATCCGGGCCAGCTCGATGCCTTCTCGAAGGGCAGCGATATCCACCGTTTCTCGAATCGGGGCCCTGATCGCGCCGTGACCCTCAACCTGTACGCGAGGCCGATGAGCCAATGGAGGGTGTATGACGAGCGCACCGGCGACGTGAGCTTCGCCCCCGTCGGTCCGCCGCGATGATCGAGCCGGGTATCTTGGCGCGCATGATGGTCACGGATAGCATACCGGGACAGGTGGGCATTGCGCGCGTGTGCGAGCTGCTCTTCACCAAGGCGGCCGAAGGCCTGCTGGTGGTGGACAGCAAGGGGTCCATTATCCTGCACAACCCGCGATTGAGCCGCATGTTCGGCTACGACGAAGGGGAGTTGCGCGGCGCCAACCTTGAAATGCTCCTGCCGGAGAGTGCGCGCGGGGATCATGAGAGGCACCGTGCGGCGTACAATAGCAAGCCGGTGCAGCGCAGCATGGGCATAGGCCTTGACCTCTGGGGCAAGCGCAAGGACGGCGGCGTGTTCCCGGTCGAGGTCAGCCTGAACCACTTCACCATGGATGGCCAGCGCTTCGTGATGGGCCTGGTCACCGACATCACGCTGCGGCACAAGGCCGAAGAGGAGCTGCAGCGCGCCAATCAAGAGCTGGAGGACCGCGTGGAGCAGCGAACGAGCGAGCTCCGCAATGCTGAGCGAAGCGTGCGCGAGGCCTTGTACAAGGAGCGCGAGCTGCACACGCTCAAGAGCCGTTTCGTGGCCATGGCCAGCCACGAGTTCCGCACGCCGCTCACCACCATCATGGGCAGCGCAGACCTCATAGGCCGGTACGCGCCCGGCGATGAGCGCGTGGAGAAGCACGTGGCGCGCATCCGCTCGAAGGTGCGCGAGATGACGGCGATGCTCAACGAGTTCCTCTCCATCGAGCGCATCGAGCAGGGCCATGTGCAGATGCACCCGATCGAGTTCGACATCGTGCATCACTGCATCGAGCAGATCGAGGAGTTGCGTGGCCTGGCGAAACAGGGCCAATCCATCGATTACGACCATGCCGGCGATGAGCGTTCAATCACCACCGACCGCGCCATGCTCGGCCACGTGATCACCAACCTGGTCACCAACGCCGTGAAGTACTCGCCGGAGCAGGCGCCCATCGCGTTGCGCACGCGCATCGCCGCAGGCACCCTGATCATCACCGTGGAGGACCGCGGCATGGGCATCCCAGCAGAGGATCAGCAGCACCTCTTCGAGCGCTTCTTCCGGGGCAGCAACGTGATGACCGTGCAGGGCACGGGCCTCGGCCTGCACATCGTAAAGCGCTACCTTGACCTGCTCGGCGGAAGCATCTCCTTCGCCAGTGAGCCAGGAACCACCGTGTTCACCGTTCAGATACCCCAACGCAACGCATGAAGACCATCCTGCTCATCGAAGACGACGCCGACATGCGCGATAACACCGCCGAGATCCTCCAGCTGGCCAACTACCGTGTGATCAAGGCCGAGAACGGCAGGCGCGGCGTGGAACTGGCCCGCAAGGACAAGCCCGACCTGGTGCTCTGCGACATCATGATGCCCGAGCTCGACGGCTACGGCGTACTGCACCTGCTGGGCCGCGACCCCGCC
>CAZFBP010000327.1:2336-3518 GCA_964517255.1 uncultured Chryseobacterium sp. | reverse complement strand
CCGGAGCCGAACAACAGCTCACCGGGCACTCCGATCGTCCTGGCCAACGCCTCGCAGGAAGGTCAGATTGGGTTCGACAACCAGACCGACGATGACTACTACGCCTTCACGCACCCCGGTGGTGCCTGGAGCATCACGCTGAGCGCGGAGCACGCCGGTGTCGGTGCAGGAAGCATGAACATGGTGGTGATCAACAACCCGGGCACGGTGTTCGGAACGTTCACGGTCCCTGCGGGCGGTTCCTCCACGCCGCTCACCAACACCTTTACCATCCCATCGCTCCCGGCGGGCACCATCTACCGCATCCGGTTGAGCGATGTGACTTGTGGTGTGAGCTACAAACTGCTCTGCTACGATGACGATAGCGATGGCGTATGTAATGGTGTGGACCTCTGCGCCAACACCCCCACAGGCGAAGGCGTGAACAACGACGGCTGTTCCTGCTCGCAAGTGACCGTGGACGACGGGGATGTCTGTACACTGGACGAGTGCCTGAACGGCATCGTGACCAACACCTTCCAGGATGCCGATGGTGATCTGACCTGCGATGCTAACGATGGCTGCCCCAACGATCCCAACAAGATCGCACCCGGCATCTGCGGTTGCGGCGTGAGCGATGCGGACACCGATGGTGACCTCACTGCCGATTGCAACGATGCGTGCCCCTTGCTGCCCAACTTGGCGAACGGCAATGCCTGCGACGATGGCGATGCGAACACCGAGAACGATGTCGTGACCAATTGCATCTGCGCTGGCACGCCCATCGGCGGCGGTTGCACGCTGAACGAGCTGACACTCCTCATTCAAGGTGATGGCGTAAGCAACGTGGGTTGGACCGTATTCGCGCAAGGCGGCGCACCGGTGGCCAGCGGCGGTCAGGTGTATCCCAATGGTGAGTTCACTCAATCGCTCTGCCTCGCCGATGGCTGCTACTACCTGGTGGTGACCGATGGCGGCGGTGACGGCATCGCGGGCGGCGGCTACCTGCTGCGCGTGCTCGATGGCCCGCGCGTCATCGACAACCGGGGCAACTTCACCAGCGGGAGCACCAGCGCGATCCTGAACAACGGCGGCTTCTGCCTGCCCCTGGGCAACGACCGCCTGATCACCGCCAGTTGCGACCGTCTGGAACTGCGCCGGGGCGCCACGGCCGCGTGCAGCGATAGGCTCACCGCGGATAAC
>CAZFBP010000327.1:0-2236 GCA_964517255.1 uncultured Chryseobacterium sp. | reverse complement strand
GCAGAACGCCAACAAGTACCAGTTCCGCTTCCGCATCCCCGCCGAGGGCGTGGTGATCGTGAAGAACGGCGTAGGCGGCAATCCCTGGACCTACCTGAACATGGCCAACGTCGTTGGTAGCCCGGCGCCTAGCGGCGCGGTGCTAGAAGCATGCAGCGCCTACCAAGTGGAAGTGCGCGCCAGCTTCGATGGAGGCTTGACCTGGTGCCGTGGCGGTGATCCATACGCGGACCTGGTGCCCTGGGGGAATGTGTGCGACCTCTTCACCGCTGGTTGCGTGATCGGAGAGATGCAAGCGGAAGGCGCCATCAACGGTGCCCTGATCGCCGAACGCAACAGCACCATGATCTTGTACCCCAACCCCAACCGGGGCGATCAGCTCTTCATCAACATGAGCGACGTGCCTGAGGGCATCGGCCGGGTCAGCGTCGAATTGCACAACATGCAGGGACAACGCGTGATGAGCACGACCCTCGCAGCTGCCGATGGCTTGGTGAGCGGCGCCTTGAGCCTTGAAGGAGGGCCGGGCGCGGGCATGTACCTGGTGAGCGTCACGGTCGGCGACTGGACTCTCACAGAGCGATTGGTGGTGCAGCCCTGATCGCGGCTGGTCCACTTACAGGAACGGCGCTCCGCATGGAGCGCCGTTCCTGTTTCAGGATCTCGGATGGCCCGCCGCGCTTGCGGGAATGGCGATCGCTTCGGGGCCCGCCTACGGCATTCCCCGTAGCCGATCCCGTGGTCTCCCGCATTGCATGGGGCGCCTGGACTCCCTCTTTTTGTGCGCATGATCAACGGCCGTACTTCCGGGATGGACCTACTGGACCCCGGACCCTGCGCTGGCTCATTGACAGTGGGTACCCGAATGATCCAATATCGCGCACCGGAAACATACACGCCTCGCGCGCCAGCGCTCCTCAGCCAACCAAGAAACCAAACCGCCATGAAACCCATCGTCGCCCTTGCCTGCCTCCTCCTTGCCACCGCCAGCCATGCCACGGTGCGCACCGTGAGCAACTCCGCCAGCCAGCCCGCGCAATACACTGACCTGCAAGCGGCCATCAACGCCGCGAACAACGGCGATACCCTGTACGTGATGGGCACCGGCACACAATACCCCGTGGTGACCATCGACAAGCCGCTCACCGTGATCGGCAGCGGCTACGCGCCGCCCGCGCCAGCCCAGCCAACCTGGTGCTCCACGATCTACCTGTACAGCAACGCGACCGGCTCGAAGCTGATCGGCCTATACAGCGACAACTACTTCTACATCTATAGCAGCAACGTCACCGTGGAGCGCTGCCGCGTGTACTACATCAGCATGCAGCTGTCCGGGCTCAGCGACCTGGTGCTCCGCCACAACTATGTGACCTATGTCGCCTTCGCCAGCCCCAACAGCGCCCTTTTCTCGAACAACATCGTTCATTCCAATGGATACATCCAGAACAGCAACACCGCATCGCTGGTGATCACCAACAACCTGTTCATAGGCTACTACTGGCACGCGCTTCACACCATCTCGAACGCGTTGGTCACCAACAACATTTTCTGGCAGAGCACGCCTGTGACGGCCTCTGTGACCAACTGCACCTTCGACAACAACATCACCTACCAGACGGCCGACAACAATATCCCATTCGGCAGCAACGGCGGCAGCGGCAACCTGGTGGGCGTGAACCCGCAGTTCGCCAGCGCGCCCGACATCGCCCTGAACTTCACCTACAACTACGACCTGCTGCCAGCCTCGGCGGGCAACAATGCCGGTAGCGATGGCACCGACATCGGTCTGTACGGCGGCGTGGCGCCATGGCCCAACCAGAGTGGCCAGGCGCGCATCCCCTTCGTCTCCTCCTTCACCCTGCAATACACCCAGGTGCCCCAGGGCGGCACGGTCAATGGCACCGTGAACGCCACCAAGGTTGACTGAGCGCTCATCCGTTCCACGACTAACATGGGAACCGATGAACGCGGCTCGTAAGCTCCTGCTCGGCCTACTGCTGCTCCCTTCGCTGGGCGCGGCCCAGGTGATCGTGTCCGCGGAGTATTTCGTGGATGCCGACCCTGGCGTGGGCAACGGCACGGCCATAACCGTGACGCCCGGCGCCAATGTCACCGCGCCGTTATCAGTACCGCTCGGTGCGCAGCCTTCGGGCTTCCACACGGTCAGTGTGCGCCACCGCGATAGCAATGGCCATTGGGGGCACGCGGCAGCCCGCCGCTACTATGTTTTCGGCGC
>CAZFBP010000326.1:0-3520 GCA_964517255.1 uncultured Chryseobacterium sp. | reverse complement strand
GAAGGCGGACAGGTGTACGCCCCGGCGCGCGAAGAGGCCGCGCACCTTTCGGCCTTCGGCGCGCACGTGTCGTTGCTGCACCTGGAGAGCCGAACGTCGCCGTTGCGCCTGTGGGTGGCGCGGCAACGGCTCAAACGGCTCATCGCGCGTGAGCGGCCCGATGTGGTGCTCTCGCTCTACGGCTCGGCCGCCGGGCTCTTCACGGTGCTCAGCAGCTCGGTGCCGGTGGTGGTCACCTTCGTGGGCGACGATGTGCACCGCAACGGCGTGCGCGGCTTCGCGCGGCCCTGGCTCGGACGGCTCTTCTCGCAACTGGCCGCGTTCTTCGCCGCAGGTCTCATCTGCCGCAACGCCGCAGTGCGCGATGGCCTGTGGTGGCGCGCCAGCGAAGCGGTGGTGGTGCAGGAGCACATGGGCCCGCGCGATGCGGCGCAGCTCACGCTCACGCACCTGCGCAGCGTGGCCATGCACAAGCCCGCCGATTCATGAGACTGCTGCTCGTGGCCGCCGCCAACTCGGTGCACACACGGCGCTGGGCCACGGCCTTCGCCGAGCGTGGGCATGATGTGCAGCTGATCACGCAGCACGCCGAGGAGGCGCCATATCCGAAGGACCTCCGAATCCATCGGTTGCCCCACTGGGGCGGCTTGGGCTACCTCCTGAACCGCGGCGCGGCGCAGCGGGTCGCCCATGAGTTCCGGCCCGATGCCATCAACGCGCACTACGCCACCGGCTACGGAACCCTTGCGCCACGCAACGCCACGGCGCCCTTGATCCTGAACGTGTGGGGCAGCGATGTGTACGAGTTCCCGGAGACGGGCCCGCTGCATCGCTGGCTCCTGCGGCGCAACCTGCTGCGCGCCGATGCGGTGGTGAGCACCAGCAAGGTGATGGCCGAACGCACGCGCGCGGTGTGCCCCCGGCTCGATGCGATCAACGTGGTCCCCTTCGGCGTTGACATGGAGCGATTCAGCCCGGCGCAACGCACGAATGGCGACTTGGTGATGGGCACGGTGAAGACGCTCGCTCCGAAGTACGGCATCGACACGTTGATCCTGGCCTTCGCGCTGCTCACGCGGATGGAGGGAATGAAGGACGCCCGCCTGCGCGTCGTGGGCGGCGGTCCTGCGCGCGCTGAACTGGAATCGCTGGTAAATGAGCAGGGTGTGCGCGACCGCGTGGATTTCATCGGACCTGTTCCGCACGAGCGCGTGCCCGATGAGCTGAGGAAGCTCGACGTGTACGTGGCGCTGAGCCGTGCCGAGAGCGAGAGCTTCGGCGTGGCGGTGATCGAGGCCAGCGCGTGCGGCCTGCCCGTGGTGGTGAGCCGCGTGGGCGGTCTGCCGGAAGTGGTGGAGGAAGGCGTCACCGGCCTTGTGGTGCCGAAGGAGGATGCGCGTGCCGCAGCAGATGCGATCGCGAGGCTGCTGGGCGATGAACGCGAGCGGCGGCGCATGGGCGAAGCGGGGCGTGCGCGCGTGCTGCGTGAATATGAATGGAAGGCCTGCGTGGACCGCCAGCTCGCCGTGATCGAAACGGCCATCGCCAAGCATCGGAAACCATGAGCGGCGCTGCCTCTGGTCCGATCCGGGTGCGCGTGGTGATCCCCTGCCGCAACGAGGCGGGCTTCATCGGCCCATGCCTGAAGAGCATCGTTGCGGCGGATCGCGCAGGCATGGAACTCGAGGCGTGGGTGTGCGATGGCATGAGCGAGGACGGGACGCGCGCGGAGATCTCCGCCTTGCAGCACGCACACCCCTGGGTCAAGCTCGTGGACAACGCGGCCCGCACCACGCCACAGGCCATGAACCTGGGCCTGCAGCCAGAAGGCTACGAGGTGGGCATCCTGCTGGGCGCACATGCGGAGGTGGCGGCGGATTTCTTCCGGCAGAACCTGGCGATGCTGGCACAGCACCCTGCGGCCGGCTGCGTGGGCGGCATCATCGAGAACGTTTACACCGATGCGGAAAGCCGAAGGATCGGCGCGGCCATGGGACATCCGTTCGGCGTGGGCAGCGCGCACTTCCGCACCGGGCTGCGCGAAGGCGAGGTGGACACGGTGGCCTTCGGCGCGTACCGTCGCGAAGCGCTCGCCGCGATCGGCTTCGTGGACGAGCGCCTCTCGCGCAATCAGGACGACGAGCTCAACTACCGGCTCCGGAAGGCCGGCTGGAGGATCATCCTTTCCTCGCGCATCCGCAGCCGATACTATGTGCGATCGAGCATGACGAGGCTCTTCCGCCAGTACTGGCAGTACGGCTACTGGAAAGTGTACGTGAACCGCCTGCACGGCACGGTGACCACTTGGCGGCAGGTGGTGCCGGCGGCCTTCGTCCTTTACCTGGCCTTCGGGATCGCGGCGGCCCTGCTTCATCCGTGGCTCGCTCTGGCACTCGCGGCGGGCAGCACCCTGTACCTGTTGGCGGCCGTGGCCAGCGCGCTGCGTGCCGCGCATCGCATCGCCGATGTGCCGGGGGTGCTCAGCGCATTCCTCACTTTGCACATCGCGTACGGCACCGGCTACCTGCGCGGCCTCCTCGATTTCATGCTGCTTCGGCGCGAGCCCAAGGGAAGCGCGGCGCGCAACTCGCGATGATCACTCAAACGAACGAGCCCCGAGGATTTCCCCCCGGGGCCCGTGCATCGTTGCTTGAGAGGATCAGGCGCCTTCGCCCTCGGCCTCCGGTTCGTTGGTCTTGCGCTCCTTGTTCTCCATCGCGCTCTTCAGGTCGCCGAGCACGCTGAGGTCGCCCAAGGTGCTCTTCTCCACCTTGTCGTTCACGCTGCGCACGCTTGCGCTGGTGGCCCCGCTATCGGGCTCTTTGCGTGTGCGCTTGCCTTTGCTCACGCTCTCCATCGGCTCATCGCCCTCTTCGAAGGTGCGCGTGTGGCTCAGTCCGATGCGGCGCGCATCGGCGTTGAACTCGAGCACCATGAAGGGAAGCTTCTCCTCGACCTCGGCTTTGCTGCCATCGGCCTTCTTGACGTGCTTGGCGGTCACGGTGCCTTCCACGCCATAGGGCAGGCTCACCACGTAGTTCTGACCAGCACGGCCGGTGATCGTGCCTTCGTGCACGCTGCCCGGGGTGAAGACGGTGGCGAACACTTCCCACGGGTTCTCCTCCACCTGCTTGTGGCCGAGGCTGAGGCGGCGGTTCTCCTTGTCCACCTCCAGCACCATCACTTCCACGCTGTCGCCCACGGCGCAGAACTCGCTGGGGTGCTTGATGCGCTTGGTCCAGCTCAGGTCGCTGATGTGGATGAGGCCGTCCACGCCTTCCTCCAGCTCGGCGAAGATGCCGAAGTGGGTGAAGTTGCGGACCTTGGCGGTGTGCTTGGAGCGCACGGGGTACTTGAACTCGATGTCGGCCCAGGGATCGGTGCTGAGCTGCTTCATGCCCAGGCTCATCTTGCGCTCCTCACGGTCGATGTTGAGGATCACGCAGTCGATCTCCTGCCCTTCCTTGAGGAAGTCCTTGGGGCTGCGCAGGTGCTGGCTCCAGCTCATCTCGCTCACGTG
>CAZFBP010000325.1:0-3525 GCA_964517255.1 uncultured Chryseobacterium sp. | reverse complement strand
CTAGCACTTCGCTGAGTTGCCGGGCCCAAGGACGTCGGACGTACTTTTGACCATCATGACTGAGAAGCAGCTCTTGATCAGCCGCCGGGCACACCTCATTGCGCGCATCAAGAAGGTTGATGACGTTTCGTTGATCGCGCATATCGACGGCCTGCTCGATCCGGGCAGTGAGGCCTGGTGGAACAGCCTTCCGGCTAAGGTGAAGAAGTCAGTCGAGAAAGGCTTGGCCGAAGCGGATCGCGGCGAGTGCGTCCCGGATGAAGAAGTTCGTAAGGTGAGAGCGCAATGGCGCGGACGGTAAAATGGACACCGGAGGCACTGCGCACGTATGTCGGCATCATGCGGCACTTGCGCGACAATTGGTCGCAGCGCGAGATGGATCGCTTCGATAATGAGTTGGACGAGGTGCTTGAGGCAATCGCTCTTTTTCCGAAGGGCTATCGGCGTGGAGGCGGTGACCAGATTCGTGAAGCGTTCATCAAGCCGTGGAACCTGCTCATTTATCGCGCTCGAACTGACCGTATCGAACTCTTGACTTTCTGGGATGCGCGCCGTGATCCGCGCAAGAAGCCTCGATTCCCGAGAAAGACTCGGCAACGACGTTAGGCATCACGCCTCCACTTCCTCTTCCCGGAAAGCAATGCCGTTCTTCTCCAACTCGTCGAGGATCGGGTTGTAGATCGTTGGCTTCAGCGGAAGCAGCACGCCACGGTCCTCGAGCTTGCCGTTGAGCACCAGCTTGCACGCCATGGCAATGGGCAGTCCCACGGTGCGGGCCATGGCGGTGTGCGTTTGATCCTGTCCGATCACGCCGAGCGAAGCCTGCAACTCCTGGTGTTGCCCTTCGATGCTGTACCGGAAGCGGTGCCACATCACCACCAGATCCTTGTCTTCGGGGCCGAGCTTCCATTTCGCTTCGAGCAGGCGTTGCAAGGTGGCGGCAGGGGAGAGGCCCGCAGCACCGATCGTATTGTTGCCGAAGAGCCCGAGCCAATCGAGCTTCTGCATCACGGCGCTTTTCGGGTCGAGGCCAAGCGTTTCCATGAGCATCGTGCGCGTATCGCGACCGGCCGCATGCGGGAGGAAGGAGTCGATGTAATCGTTGTAGGTGGCGGTGGCAGGCAGTTCCATCGCGTAGCCATCATCGGTGCAGCCGAGTTGAACGAAGGCGTTCCAGGCTTCGCAATAGCCGGCCTTGCGCAAGGTGCCGCGCAGCAAGGTGGGAATGTCATCCAGCCCATATGCCTTGCGGTACTTCAGCGAATCGCGGTTGGCGTATGCATCGAACTCACCCAAGCCGTGTACATTGATCCGCACGGTATCGGTGAAGAGCCGGTGATAGGGGATGTACTTCACCTGCCCATCGCGGATGTACTTCGCTGCGCCGCCTTGTCCGGCCAGGATCACGTTGCGCGGGTTCCAGCTGAACTTGTAGCCCCACGGATTGTCGTCGCTCTCGGGTGCAACGAGTCCGCCGCAATGGCTCTCGAAGGCTTCCATTCGGCCGCCCTCCGCATGGATGCGATCGAGGATGCGCATGGCGCTCATGTGGTCTATGCCGGGATCGAGGCCCATCTCGTTGAGCACGATCAGCCCCTTCGCTTTGAACGCTGCATCCATCGGCCAGAGCGCATCGGGCACGTAGCTGGGCGTGATCACGTGCTTGCCCAGGGCGAGGCAGTCCTTCAGCACATCCATGTGCATGAAGGCGGGCAGCATGCTGATGATGAGGTCGTGCTGCGCGATGAGGCTGGCCCTTGCTTCGGCATCCAGGGCATCGAGCGCGGTTCCCTGCGCCACGGTGGGCCCTTCATGCACCATTCGCTGGGCCTGCGCCGCATCCTTATCAGCGACGGTGATTCGCCACTCCTGCTGGTCGGCGTGGGTGATCAGGTAATGGATGAGCGACGAGGCGCTGCGGCCCGCGCCGAGGATGAGGATCTTGCGCATGCGGAATCTTGGGCGCTGCGAAGATGCGACGCGCCTGCTGCCCACTTGTTGGCGGCCGTGCCATCGATGCGTGGCATAGCCGTTGCCTTCGGCGGGCACCAGCTACTTTCGCCAGCCCGAAAACCCCCTCTCATGATCAAGCTCTCCGCACTCCTGTTCACGGCAGCCATCGCGCCCTTCGCGAGCTTCGCCCAGACCACTGATCTGGTCTTCTTCACCGACGACGGCGCCAAGTTCACCTTGATCATCGACGGGGACGTGAAGAACGCCGCGCCCGCCACGCGCGTGGTGGCCACGGGCATCCGCACGGAATCGCCATTGGTGATGGTGAAGTTCGAGGACGCCGCGATCCCGCAGATGAAGAAGCCCGGCTATTTCCCGCTGGGCAAGGAGTACACGGTGATGATCACCACGAACAAGAAGGGCGAGCGCATGCTTCGGCCCACCGGGGAGGCCGATCTGGGCACCTCCGCCAAGGCCGAGTCCACCAAGCCCAGGCCCACCGAGTTCGTTGACGACCGTCCCGTCCAACCGGCAACGAAGCCCGCAACCGCTCAGCAGGATGTGCAAGTGGGCGGCGTGCAGCAGACCACCACGGTCACTGTTGTTGAAGAAGGAGGCGGCGACCGCACGGGCAATGGCGAGAACGTGAACATGAGCATCGGCATCAACAATGCGGGCATCAACATGAATGTGGGGGTCACCGACGGTACCGCCAACCAGACCACGCGCACCACGAACACCACGCGCACCACCACCACGACCACGACGACCACCACCACCACGCCCGGCGCCGTCGTCGCCGATCCCGTGAAACCCGCACCGAAGCCCCAGCCGGTGGAGGAGCCCTACCGCATGCCCGGCTACTCGGGGCCCATCGGCTGCGCCATGCCCATGAGCGGCACCGAGTTCGCCGATGCGAAGAAGAGCGTGGCCGATAAGGGCTTCGAGGAGACCAGGCTCACCGTGGCCAAGCAGATTGGCCGCGACCGCTGCTTCAGCACCGATCAGGTGAAGCAGATGATGGGCGTGTTCAGTTTTGAGGAGACCCGTCTCGACTTCGCCAAGTGGGCCTTCGACCGCACCCATGACAAGGGCAACTACTACAAGGTGAACGACGCGTTCAGCTTCAGCAGTTCCATCGACGAGTTGAACGAGTTCATTCAATCGCGCTGAGCGCAGCTCGGCCTGCACTTCCACCGCCATGAAACGCCTCGTCACCATCGGCTTGCTCGCAGCGACCTTCATGATCGCGAGCTGCTCGGGCTCCAAGTCCTACGCGAAGAAGGGCCTGAAGCTCGACGAGGCGGGCCTTTACGCGGAGGCGGCCGCCATGTACGAGGAGAGCGCGCGCCGCAGCCAGAAGAACGTGGACGCCAAGATTGGCCTGAAGAAGACGGGCCAGCGTCTGCTCGACGACAAGCTCAGCGCCTTCTTCAAGGCCACCGCCATGGGCTCGGCCAAGGGCGATGCAGTAGCGGCCTACCTGGATGCGAGGGGTTATCAGGAGCGCGTCGGCCGATTGGGCGTGGCGCTGGAAATTCCCGAGCACTACCGCGCCGATTTCGAGCGCGT
>CAZFBP010000324.1:0-3548 GCA_964517255.1 uncultured Chryseobacterium sp. | reverse complement strand
ATGGCGTGGTCGGTGAAGCCTTCCCAGCCCTTGCCCTGGTGGGCGCCGGCACGTCCTTCTTCCACCGTCAGCACGGCATTGAGCAGCAGCACGCCCTGGCGCGCCCACGACAGCAGGCAGCCATGGTCCGGCGGCGCGATGCCCAGGTCGGCATTGAGCTCCTTGAAGATGTTCGCCAGCGACGGCGGCACCGGCATGCCCGGCAGCACCGAGAAGCACAGCCCGTGCGCCTGCCCGGGGCCGTGGTAGGGGTCCTGCCCCAGGATCACCACCTTCACCTCCTCGAAGGGTGTGGTATTGAAGGCGTTGAAGATGTCGCTTCCCTTGGGGTACACGGCATGGGCGGCCCGTTCAGCCACGAGGAATGCCTTCAGTTCGGCGAAGTAGGGAGCCTCGAACTCCCCAGCGAGCGCCTGCATCCAGCCGGAGCCAATGATCGGTCGAGGGGCGGCGTTACCCATGCGCAGGCGCCCCGCACTTCATACCCATGGGCAATTGTTGAAACATTCGCGGGGCCGGAGCGTTGGAGGGGCTAAATTTGGCCGCAACCCAAGCGTTCAAAGGTCCATCAACCCGGACACAAAACACGCAACGATGAAAAAGGCGCTTCTTGTACTGGCAGCCATCGCGATGAGCGGTTTGCTGCTCACCTCCTGCGGCAGCACGCATTCGTGCCCCGCTTACGGCAAGGTGGCCAAAGCGACCACCGAGCAGCGCTGCTGATCGGTCGTTGACCCCAATCGCATCCAGAGCCCGGGCCGGTGGTCCGGGCTTCCCTGTTTTCAACGGTAAGTGATCGTGGTCTCCTGCTCCAGATCAGGGTGCAGGCTCAAGGCCACCGGGCAGGTGTGCGCGGTGCGCTCCAGCAATTCCCTATCGGCGGCCGAAAGCCCTTCGCCATCGAGTTCGATGCGCACCTCAACCTTCCGCACCCTGCGCGGGTTGGTCGCCATGTGCTTCACCACCGTGGCGCCCATGTTCCGCAGCGTCAGGCCGGTCGCCTGCGCCTTGATGTCCATGGTAGTTAGCATGCACGCCGCCAGTGAAGCGGCCAGCATGTCGGTAGGGGAGATGGCCTCGCCGCGCCCTTGATTGTCAACGGGGGCATCGGTGAGGAAACGCTGGCCGCTGCGCACGTGCAGCACCTCGGTGCGCAGCTCGCCATGGTGGGTGATCCGGGCGGTGTCCATGTGGGTAGGCGCGGCCAAGGTACCGGCGTCCTCTCACAGTGAGCGGTTCCGCCAGGCGTGGAAGCCGCTTAGCTTTGCTCACGCATGTCGCTCCGCACCGCTTCCCTGGTCCTTGCTTCAGCGATCGCCCTCGGCGGATTGGCGCAGCAGACCATCTACGACGAGGCGCGGGTGCCCTTCAAGCGCGAGATGTACGGCGGGATCATGCTTCATGGCGATGGCTGGGGCCTCCACTTCCATCACGCCAAGCACCGCACCGCCGTGAACCGCCGCCTGCTCAGCATCGAGTTCGCCAGCATGAAGCACCCCAAGGAGGTGAAGAGCTTCAACCCCTACTACGAAGACTCCCGGGGCTATTTCTACGGCAAGCTCAACGCGCTGGTGATCCTGCGCCCCACCTACGGCCGCAAGATCCAGATAACTGACAAGATCCGGAAAAGCGGCGTGGAGATCAACTGGATCTGGGGCATCGGCCCTTCCATTGGCCTGCTGAAGCCTGTTTACTTGGAGATCGGTAAGCCGGACGCGATCCCCTATGAGACCTATGCCATCGAGCGCTACGATCCTGCCGTGCACAACGTGCAGAACATCTACGGTCGCGCCAGCTGGTTCAATGGGGTCGGAGAGATCAGGCCCTACTTCGGTGGCTTCGGGCGCATGGCGGTGAACTTCGAGTACTCCGGGAACACCGCGGGGATCAAGGCCATTGAAGCGGGCGTGTCGTTGGACGCGTACCCCGCCCCCGTGCCCATCATGGCCGAGGTCGAAGGGGTGAGGAACAAGCCCCTCTTCTTCGAATTCTACATTGCCGTGCAGATCGGCAAGCGGCTGGTGCAATGAGCGATACCGTGGTGGAGGCCAAGGAACGCCCCGTGCCTAACGGCAGGCAGGAGCGCAAACCAGATTGGCTGCGGGTGAAGCTGCCCACCGGCGAGAACTTCAAGAAGGTCGCGGGCATCGTGGGCGAGCACAAGCTGCACACCATCTGCCAGAGCGGCAACTGCCCCAACATGGGCGAATGCTGGGGCGCGGGCACGGCCACTTTCATGATCCTCGGCAACATCTGCACGCGCAGTTGCGGCTTCTGCTCCGTAGCCACGGGCCGTCCGGAAGCGGTGGATCCCTTCGAGCCGGCGCGCGTGGCCCGCAGCGTGGAGCTCATGGGCGTGAAGCATTGCGTGATCACCTGCGTGGATCGCGACGACCTGGCCGACGGTGGCGCCGACATCTGGGCGAGGACCATCCGCGCGGTGCGCCGCCGCTCGCCGGAGACGAAGCTGGAAACACTCATCGGCGACTTCCAGGGCAAATGGGAGAACCTGCAAGCGGTGCTTGACGCCGCTCCCGATGTGCTCAGCCACAACATGGAGACCGTGCGCCGCCTCACCAAGCAGGTGCGCGTGCAGGCCAAGTACGACCGCAGCCTCGAAGTGCTCATGCGGGCCAAGCGCGCCGGGCTGCGCACCAAGAGCGGCATCATGCTCGGCCTGGGTGAGACCGATGCCGAAATCCTCGAGACCATGGATGATCTGCGCGGCGTGGGCTGCGACGTGATGACCATGGGGCAATACCTGCAGCCCACGAAGAAGCACCTGCCCGTGGCGGAGTTCGTTACGCCCGAGCGCTTCGCGCGCTATAGCGAGGAAGGCTTGAGGCGCGGCTTCCGGTTCGTGGAGAGCGCGCCCCTGGTTCGCAGCAGCTATCATGCGGAGAAGCATGTTCAGTGACGTGCGGGTTGAGGGTTGCCGGTTGGATGTTGAAGGTTGCCCCAACCCCCAATCGGTCTCAACGCTCAACCCTCAACCATCCAACGCAAGATGAGAGCAGCCATCAACGGCTTCGGCCGCATCGGACGGGTGACCGCGCGCCTGCTGTTGCAGCGCGATGATGTGGAGCTCGTGGCCGTGAACGACCTCACGGACACGCGCACGCTCGCGCACCTCTTCAAGTACGACAGCGTGCATGGCGTGTTCGCGGGTGAGGTGAGCCACGATGATGCGCACCTGATCCTGGGCGGCAAGAAGGTGAAGGCCTTCGCCTCGAAGGATCCCTCGGCTCTGCCGTGGAAGGAACTCGGCATCGACATCGTGATCGAGAGCACGGGCCATTTCCTCACGCGAGAGACCGCTTCGGCACACCTGAATGCTGGCGCCAAGCGCGTTATCCTCTCCGCGCCCGCCAAAGATTCCGACATCCCCAGCGTGGTGCTTGGGGTGAACGACCACATCCTGAAAGGCGACGAGCCCATCATCAGCAACGCGAGCTGCACCACCAACTGCGCCGCGCCCATGATCCTGGGCATCCAGGAGCTCTGCGGCATCGAGGACGGCTTCATCACCACCGTGCACAGCTTCACCG
>CAZFBP010000323.1:0-3561 GCA_964517255.1 uncultured Chryseobacterium sp. | reverse complement strand
TTCGCACAGCTGCCCGGCGGCGGCGATTCGCCCACCCGTCGCGACTACGTGCTCGACGACCCATCGCCACTGCCTGGACTGAGCTACTACCGACTGCGGCAGATCGATCACGATGGGAACGGCAGCGTCAGCCAGGTGGTGGCCGTTCATCGTGCCGCCTCCGTGGCCGCATTCCTCGATGGCGAAGTCTTGCGCATCATCGGGGCCGGAACAACCGGTACCTGGTCGATGGCGGATCCGCTTGGTAGGATCATCGCGCAGGGGGAACTATGCGGAACGCCGCTATGCGAGCAATCTGTGTCGGTTGCTGGCGCATGCGTCCTGCTTGTTGAAGCAGATGATGGCCGTCGGGTGATTCCCGTGGGCCGCATCCTCCGCTGAGTTGCTGCGCTGCTCACTCACCGCGCCGGTGGCTTCACGGTTCGCGGCGAGAGCGGCAGCGCGGCGGTTCGCTCGGCCACTGCGGCATGCACGGCCTCCTGCACCTTGGTGCGTATGCTGAGCTCCAACAGCTTGTTGGTGGCCGCGCTGGGGTGCACGCGGTTGCTGAGGAAGATGTACACCACATGCTGCTCCGGATCCGCCCAGGCCATCGTGCCCGTGAAGCCCGTGTGCCCGAAGCTCGCGTAGCTCACGCACTCGCACGTTGGGCCGCCTTTGCCGTCGCGCACGGGCTTGTCCCAGCCCAGGCCGCGCCGGTTCCCCGAGCCGTTGGGCGCGCAGAACTGGCACTTGGTGAATTCGCGCACCACCGCATCACTGAGGTAGCGCGTGCCGCCGTAGGTGCCGCCGTTGGCGAGCATCTGCATCACCTTGGCCAGGTCAGTGGCGCTGCCGAAGAGCCCTGCGTGCCCCGCCACGCCACCTTTGATCGCGGCGCCTGGATCGTGCACGTCGCCCCACACCAGCTTCTTGCGGAAGAGGTCGTCCTGCTCGGTGGGCGCGATGCGCTCCTTCGCGAAGCGCTCGAATGGCTTGTAAGTGAGCGTGGCCGCTCCAAGGGGGGTGTAGAACTTCTCCTGCACGTAGCGGTCGAGCGATAGGCCGGTGATGCGCTCGATCATTTCCTGAAGCAGGTAGTAGCCCATGTCGCTGTACACATACTGCCCTTTCTGCTCCAAGGGCGTGCTGAGCACCCAATGGAAGAGGCTGTCCCGGTATTCGTTCCGGATGTAGAGCCCCTCCGCCACGCGCACGCCGTGCGTGGCGCTCGCGGTATCGCTGGCCAAGCCGGGCCTGAACTGCCCATCCTTCATGAGCTTGTTCTGGAAGGGCACGAAGGGCTTGAGGCCGGCCTGGTGCGTGAGGATGTCGCGCAGGCTCATGCGCGCGTGCGCCGGGTGATCGCCCTCGATCTCGGTGAGGTAGTGGCCTAGCGGCTCCTCCAGGTCCACTTTCCCTTCATCCACCAGGCGCATCAGCGCGATGGTGGTGCTGGCCACCTTGGTGATGCTGGCCAGGTCATAGAGGTCGTCGGCGCGCGCAGCGCGGCCGCTGTCGTACGTGGCGCTGCCGTACGCCTTGTCCCAGACCACTTCGCCGTCAACGGCCACCAGCACTTGCGCGCCTGGGTACGCGCGCGCGCGGATCCCTTCGTTCACGATGCCATCGATGGCGCTGAGCGATGCGGTGCGCAGGCCAATCGCCTCCGGCAGCGTGCTGGGCATGCGGCCGATGGCGGCCGTGGCGCGTCCATCGCCGCAGCGGTAGAACGAGTTGGCGGTGATCGGCAGCTTGCCATTGGCGCCGATGGCGCCGAAGAGCGCCTGGGCGGCGAGGTCCTCCGTGATCTCATTCTCTTCATAGGCCACCACGACGCTCGCCAGGAGGTGGGCGCCGTACGCGCGCGTGAGGCGGTACGGGTTGGCGAAGAGGGTGAGGATGGCGGGCTTGCGCGCGGCGATCTCGCGCACGATGCCGATGGCGGTCTCGGGCACGCCGAAGTCCGTCTGCGGCCGCCATGACGTGTTGTGGATGCTGACGATCACGCGGTCGTAGGGCTCCAGCGCGCGCAGCAGGGCCATCAGGCTGTCGCGCTTCAGGGCCTTGTCACAGCGCAGCATCTTCACTTCGGCGTAGCGCGAGAGCGCGCGCTGGAACGCGTTGCCGATGCTATCGCCGATGACCACGCAGGCGATGCGCTGCTTGCCGATGTCGCGCAACGGGAGCAGTTCGCGGTGATCGGCGAGCACGGTGATGGCGCTCGCGTAGAGCTTCCGCCGCAATGCTTCGGCGTGCATGGTATTGAGGTCGGCGTGGATCCCTTCGATGACCACAGGCGTTCGTTTCTCCAGGCCGGCCCATTGCTTGGCGCGGAGCACCTTCAAGCACTTGTGGTCGATCAGCATCGGGTCGATCTCCTTGTCGTCAACCGCCTTGCGGATGCGCTCGATCGCCTTCACGGGGTCCTGCGGGAAGAGCAGCACATCATTGCCGGCGAGCAGTGCGCGAAACTCAATTTCACCAGGCCGGTCGGCGTTGGCCACGCCCTTCATGTTGAGCGCATCGGTGAACACCAGGCCCTTGAAGCCGAGCTCGCGAGCGAGCAGGTCGCTCACGATGGGCCGGCTCAAGGTGCTGGGCAGGCCTTTGCTGCTATCGAGCGCTGGCACCTCGAGGTGGCCCACCATCATGGCGCTGAGCCCTTCATCCACCAGGCGCTGGAACGGGTAGAGCTCGAGCGAGTCGAGGCGCGTGCGGCTGTGCGCGATGAGTGGCAGGGTGTGGTGGCTGTCGCTGTCCACATCCCCGTGGCCGGGGAAGTGCTTGGCCGTGGCGATCACGCCGCCGCGCTGCAGGCCGCGCATGTAAGCGATGCCCTTGCGTGCCACGTTCTCGCGGTCCTCACCGAAGCTGCGGTCGTTGATCACCGGGTTCGCCGGGTTGTTGTTCACGTCCACCACCGGGCTGAAACTCACGTGCACGCCCAGGCGATTCATCTGCCGCGCGATCTCCAGGCCCATCTCCTCGATGAGCGAATCCTCCTGCAGCGCGCCGAGCGCCATCTGGCGGGGGAACTTCATGGTGCTGTCGAGCCGCATGCCCAGGCCCCACTCCAGGTCCATGCCCAACAGCAGGGGCGTGCGCGCGGATGCTTGATAGCGGTTGGTGAGGCTGGCCTGCCTCGCCGGCCCGCCTTGGAAGAAGATCAGCCCGCCGATGCCGCGCTCACGGATCAGGGCCTCGGTGGCGGCCTCGTGCTTCGCGTCCTTGTTGCTGTACGCGGCCACCATCATCAGCTGCGCGATGCGCTCATCGAGGCTCAGCGTGCTGAGAACGCTGTCGGCCCAATGCGATTCGTTGCGGAGGAAAGGCGGCCCGCCCTGCGTGCGCGGCACGGCATGCGTGCCTTGCGCCAGCGGCCGCGCGGTGCTGAGGCCCGCGAGCGAAGTGGCGGCGATGGCGATGAGGGTGACGGAACGGCGCATGCGGCTGTGCGGCGAAAGCTACCGGGGGGCGTGCGCGGCCTTCGGCCCGCTGGCGGCGCAGTTTTGAACACGCCGCATGTGGCCTTCGCGCGTTAGGATAACTGTGTGCGCTGCGCCCTTGGTATGCGCGATC